>VHCR01000219.1 GCA_016871655.1 Verrucomicrobiota bacterium | reverse complement strand
CTCTTTCCGTATTGTTTGTGACATTGGCATCCTTCTTGGTTGCCGGTGTCATCCTTTATGAGTCAACGTCTTATTTTTACCTACTTGATTTTCCCGCCTCGGGTGTCAAAACTTATGAGGCAACAGGTCTGGGAGCGGCGAAATCTTTCTGATTTGAATTTTTAAAAAGAACAGGAAGAATAGAGTGCGTCGTACGTCATGCCAGCCCAAGTAGAAACCGAACGAGAGTCAATTTCGTGTTGAGGTGTAATGTTAAAAATATAAAATTTTAAAAATGAAAAAAAAAATTCTGAACGAATTAAACTCAAAATCAATAATCTCTTCGATTTCAGCGTCGGCTGGAATGTTGTTATTGCTGCGTAAAATGACGTTAGTCGCAGCTTTTCTTTTTTCACTGAGTTGTTTGGTCTGTACTTCTCGTGCTGCCGATGCCCCCACCATCACGGTACGCAAGAGTGATGCGATCAATGTCGCTTTCACGAATTTTAGTGGAGCCGAGGGGGCGGCGGTGACGAAAGTGTTTTCTAACGATCTCGCCCTCGCAGGCTCACTCCATGTTGAAACGGGTGGGAAGGCTTCCTTTGTTATTAGTGGCGTGGCAGCTGGAGGAACATTGCAAGGAAAAGTCGTCGACCGTGCGAACTCAATCGTGCTTTCCAAAAGTTACAGTGGCGATCCGCGCACGATGGCGCATCGTTTTTGCGATGACATCGTACAAACTTTGACGGGACATCCTGGCATTGCGATGAGCAAAATTGCTTTTGTCAGCAACCGCACAGGCCGCAAAGAAATTTACACGGCTGATTATGATGGATTCAACGGGCGTCAGATCACGCATGATAATGGGATTAGCGTCTCTCCCTCGCTCAGTCCAAGTGCGCGCGAGTTGGCTTACACTGGCTATCTTAGCGGCTATGCTGATATTTATTTGATTGATCTTGCGAGTGGAGCGCGTCAGCGATTGGTAAAATATCCAGGGACGAATTCCGGCCCTCGTTTTTCTCCCGATGGAAATCGCCTCGCTTGCACGCTCAGTAAAGATGGGCGTCCTGGGCTCTACATCGTCGGTCTTCATGGTGGTGTTCAACGTCTCACGCGCACCCGTGGAGCTGAGTCATGTGGTACGTGGTCGCCGAATGGCAGCGAACTGATTTATTCTTCGGATGAAAATGGAAGTCCACAACTTTATCGCATCAGTGCTCTAGGAGGGTCGGGACGCCTGATGCCAACAGGATTTGGCTATGCCACCGAACCGAACTGGTCGCCTGACGGTCAACATGTCGCCTTCAACGTTCGCTCCGCCGGGGCTTTCGCTGTTGCCGTGCTCGACTTGGGAAGTGGTTCTTCACACATTGTGGCTCAAGGAGAAAATCCTGTCTGGGGGCCTGACTCACGGCATCTCCTTTTCAGCACGCACAACGCTCTCATGATGTTTGATGTGCCAAGTGGAAAATCAATTCCTGTCGTCAGTGCCCTGGGAGAGGTGACCGAGCCGACATGGTCACGATAAAATTTGTTCCAATGCGACTAATACCATCTCCATTAAATAACTGAACTATCTGACTAGCTCTTTTTGTGCTGAGCTTCGTTGTCAGAGCTTACGTTATGAGACTAGCGCTGCGCTCTTTCGCTTTGCTCAACACAAAAATTTCTGCGTCCTATAATCCAGTTATTTAATGGAGATGGTATAATGCAAGTTGAATAAAAAATGTTTTAAAAACAATTTGATTTTCAAAAAATCAAAGTTAGATTTTCAGGCATGAAAAATATTTTTACTCCCCTTCTTGCTTTATTCTTAAGTTTTCAAGCACATTCTGCCGTTCTCACGGTCAAATTTGTTAATGCCAATGGAAAGGAACCTGCAATTCAGCATTACGATCAGCACTGCCAGATTGTCGATTGTGATACTGGGGAAAATATTCAAGGTAATCATGTCCAACTTTCTCTTGGAGATGAGTTAGACATTCAGGTCCCAAAAGGATCTTTTTGGTTTCCTGCTTACTATTCCATTAATAACATTACTGATGGGATTGAGAATCTAAACGTTGTACATGTTGAGGCTTCTTCTGATGAAATAAGTGACGATTGCTTCAGCAAGGTCATTAAACTTGTTGCTGTTGCTCCAGGAGGTAAAAACATCGATATTTATTCTACACATCCAACTAATTTTTTTAATGCTGGTGTTGATCACCGAGAAGGTCTGGTTGGTAGCTTGACAATTACGGTTTTATAGCCTGATAAAAGTTGCTGATTCTTCTAATATACCAATGAATCACCATGAAATATTTGAGTTAAATGATTTAATGAAAAAGCTCGTCTTTTTTTCTGGTTTGTGAAAGAATTCCGAAATTATGAAAAATAAATTTTCCCTTCTCTCCTTGATTCTTGCTGCAGCCTTGCTTCCTGCTTGCGCTCACAAAAAAAATAAACAGTCCGTTGGTATTGACGGCGACTACGTCAGCGGCACGCCGCTGAGTGAGCGTTCCGAAGGCGCCAACTTCATGGGGGCTAACGTCAACCGTTCTGAGTTTGCGCCGGTGCATTTTGCTTTTGATAGCACTTCGGTGAGTGGTGAAGAGCAAGATAAAGTTGCTGCTGTAGCGCAGAGCGTTCGCTCCTCAGGAAAAACCGTCATTGTTGCAGGTTTCACGGATAACCGTGGAACAGAAGAATACAATCGCAGCCTTGGTGAACGCCGCGCTTTGGCCGTGCGTGAGGCTTTGATTGCAAAAGGAGTTTCAGCTAACAAAGTTCAAACCGTCAGCTTCGGCAAAGAAATGCCTGCTGATCCTGCCAACAGCGAATCCGCCTGGGCGAAGAACCGCCGCGCAGAGTTTGGGATCGTGAAATAGGAAGAGGGCTGAAGGGAATTCACTACAAAGAACGCAAAAAATTAAAAAATAAGAATAGCCGCAAAAGAACGGAAAGATTTTTTTGCGTTCTTTGCTTTCTTTTGCGGCTATTCTCTTTTTTCTATTTTAAAATAATAGCTAGAGGGTATTAAATTGAAAAGGGCACGCGATAAGCTTGCTCTTTTTCCTTAGAACTGCGTTCTCAGATCTCACGTTATCTTCGGATAGCGCTTCGATCTTCGGCCTTGTTCTAAGAAAAAATTTCAGCGCTT
>VHCR01000218.1 GCA_016871655.1 Verrucomicrobiota bacterium | reverse complement strand
AGTATAAGCTTTTTAGTGATCTGGTATCCTTATTTTTCCTCAATCGATTTTCTTGCAAAACGAAAGATCATGAACTATAGTGTATTAAATTGAAAAAGGCACGCGATAAGCTTGCTCTTTTTCCTTAGAACTGCGTTCTCAGATCTCACGTTATCTTCGGATAGCGCTTCGATCTTCGGCCTTGTTCTAAGAAAAAATTTCAGCGCTTCTAACATGCCCTTTTCAATTTAATACACTATACGTTTTGGTCCTATGAAAAAAATTCTTCTTACTTGCGCTGCGCTTCTTAGTGTAATGATTTTTTCGTCGCTGCTCTTAGCTGATGATGTTCAAAGTGGAATTAACGCTCCTGTGCTTCCTATTCCGCAGGCGAGTGATTTGACCGATGATCAACTCCTCGAGATTGGAATTAAGGTTTGGCAAAACCAGTGTGGTATTTGGGATCATCCTGGAAAAGTGACTCATGACATGAAGCAAGGTATTACTTCTTGGGAGTCCGATTATGCGTTGATTGGCATTGGGCAATGCATCTGGTATCCAGCAGATGAGACAAAAAATTTTCAAGAAGATTGGCCTCGTGTCGCTCAAGATTTAAAAGACAAAGGTTACCCGATTGAAGATTGGATGTTGGGAGCTTGCCCTTGGAATAATAGCAAAGAGTTTTTTTCAGACTTCAATGGTGATCAGTTGAAATCATTGAGAAAAATGCTCGCTAAGAAAGCCCTCATCACAGAACAGGCTCGTTGCATTGCGACACGCCTTGATGAATCGCTTGATAAAATAACGACAGCTGTTGATGCAGAGACTGGTATCACAGATGATGAAAAAGGTGTTGCAAAAAATCTTATCATCAAAAATTTCTATCAAGTTGCTACCGATCACTATCCTCGCGGTCTTTATGCCTTGATGGACTATGTTCATTTCAAAGGTGAGGGAGTGCTTCCAACGGAAACCATCAATGGTGTCGGTTGGGGATTGAGGCAAGCGTTAGAGCAGATGAATCCTAAAACAGTCGCTAAAAAAGGAGCGATTGTTGCTTTTGTTGATGCTGCTAAAGCCATCTATCCTGATTTGGATCGTGCCTACGGTAAAGAACGCTACAATACTTATCGGACTTTTAATCCCGACAACGTATACCAATGACGAATGAATTTTAGGAATTTCTACTTGTTATTTTTAGCGCTAGCAGCGTTGTCATCGCTACTGTTACCTCGGTAGCAGCACGCTCTGACGCCTTGCTAGCGCTAAAAATTCCTGCGTATAATTTTCCTAAAATTCATCCGTCATTGGTATAAAATAAATTTTTCCTCGCTTGTCCTCTTACGCTTTATCTGCAGTATTATTATCGAAGCTTCTTATTGAAGGAAAAAATTGCATTGGGGAAATTTTATTAGGCAATGATTTTTCTTTGAGGCATCGTGAAGATATTCACGTTGACGCCAGTAAACTTAAGCTCCATGAGCATCCAGATGCTGCACGTGAGATTGCTCGCTACGATGGAGAAGGAAACTATCGCCCACTAAAGACAGCTCCTAGTTTGTGCCGCGGTTGGCTGTTGCGGTTGCAAAACATGGAAGAGATGGTCTTGGCACTCGATTTTTTTTATCCAGCAGCATTGAACCTTTATGGAGCTTGGTTAGAAAAAAATTTAAAAACGACTTTGCTTCGCGAAACATTGAATCGCCAGAGTGGCATGTATCGTGTGACGCAGCAGATCAGTGATGAGCAGGCAGCAGCATTAATCAAAAAGCAATGTCATGAGGGGTGTCTTAGGAAAACTCTTTGGATGGCGATGTCTGATCAGAACGTAGAGCCGTTCAACATGAATAAAAATGAAATTCCGCTCCTCTGCCGAGAGGCTTGCAATCTGTTTGTTGCGCAGGCTCGTAAAGTAGTGAAGGAAGAGAAAAAATAAAATCACGTGCTAAAAAACCTTGGGCCTCCAGTCTCGTGTCTCCAACCTACACTCTATCGCGCTTGCTACATCATGCCGATGAGCGCCCCGATCATTGAAGATGGAGCGATCATCGTGCAAGATGGAGTTATTATTGCTCTTGGAGCTTATGCTGATTTACAACGCGATTTTGGTACAGCAGTGATTTACGATCTTGGTGATGTCATTCTCATGCCAGGTCTGATCAACGCTCATTGTCATCTCGATTATACCATGATGAAAAATCAGCTGCAGCCTGGAAGTGCCTTCACAGCTTGGATTCAGAGCCTTAATAAAATAAAATTCTCACTTCAAGAAGAAGAGGTGATTGCGGCAATAGTAAGAGGTTGGGAAGAACTTTATCAATGGGGTTGCACTACTGCTGCAAATATTATTTCTTTTTCGCAACTGCTAGAAAAATTACCATCATCCCCACTTCGCCTCTGGCACTTGATCGAAGTGATGGACATTCGCGGACCGCAACAAGGAAAGGAGGGATTGCAACTTGCAGAAAGTTTTTTTAAAAAGAATCAGAAAAGCGAGAGTGATAAAAAAATGAAATTTGGCATTTCACCTCACGCCCCGCAAACCACTTCCCAAGGCCTTTACAGGTCCGCTGCTCAGCTTGCTCAAGAATGTCATGCGCTTTTTTGCACGCACCTTGCAGAATCGGAAGAGGAGTTTGAAATGTTCACTCAAGGGAGCGGAGCGCTCTTTGATTTTTTGAAAAATTTTGGTCGCGACATGAGTGACTGTGTTTTTCAAACACCCGTGCAAGGGCTTTTAAGCAACAACCTGTTGCCTCGTGGAGCGCTACTCGTCCACATGAATTGTCTCACAAAAAAAGATCGCGAGCTTCTCGTGCGATACAGTAATGATTTTTTTATTGTGCATTGTCCCAAGACACATCGTTTTTTTGATCGCTCACCCTTTGATTGGAAGTTTTTTTATGATCATGGTTATCGACTTTCGCTTGGTACGGACAGTCTGGCAAGTAACGATGAGCTCAATCTTTTTTCGGAAATGCAACTCTTTGCCAAAACCGCTCCAGATCTAGTTCCAGAGGAAATTTTAAAAATGGTGACACTTCATCCCGCAGAGGCTCTTGGAATGAAGGGGAGATTGGGAGAGCTAAGTATCGGAGCTTTTGCTGATATGATCACGATTCCTTTTTCTGGAAAAAAAGGAGAGGTAGCTGAGGCCATACTCCACAATGAAAAATTTCCTGTAACCTGT
>VHCR01000217.1 GCA_016871655.1 Verrucomicrobiota bacterium | reverse complement strand
GTGATGTCAACAACTCCCAACTTTTTAGAAAACTTTGCTTTGAGCAGAAGCTTTGCCTTGGGTAAAAACTTTTCTTTAGCCGCTAAAAAAGAAATTTCTCATCTTACCCCAAAACCCATTCTAAGGGCCTCTGAGAGCCTATGCGCTTCTTTCCTCCAAACTCTTGGAGCCACCCTGCTTTTCGTCCTCCTTCTACAGCCGCTTGCACCCTGGCCCTCAAGACCAAGCTTTCAAAATCACACTTGGGAGAAAACTTTCCCTCTCCCAACATCGCATCTAGAAAAAACAACTTCCAACTACGATGCCGTGTCGGGATCATCCCTTTATTGCAATGGTGATCCAGTTAATGGGCTGGACCCAGATGGGAGGTGTGTGGAGGGGGCCTCAGCAGGTTGGGCCAATGGAAATGGACAATTCGCTGGAACGTATGACTCCTCACAAGCTAGCAGCCAGCTGGCTTATGGTCTAGGATGGACTGTTGGTGGGGCGTTGGGAACAATCAATGGAATGGCTGCAAGCCTCACAACAAGGCCTTTAGCAGCTATGGGACAAGGTTATAATGAGGTGACAGATTTCGCTGAAGAGAACCTCAATCTAGCACCTGGTTCTTTAACTGCTGCGACTTTTATGTTTGCTCCATTGGCTGTTGCTGGAGAGGCTAATGAGATTGCTGAAGCTGGAATAGTAGCTCCAAATAATATAGAAGTTCGAAAATTTTATTTGAATCAATTAAGCAAAATACCCAATCAAATTGATGCATCTTTACCTTTGAGAGAACAAGCTATACAAGCGTTTAATTTAAGAAATGCCGTTAAAATAGAAGCTCGTTCTGCAATGACTGATCAAGAGGCAGCGATTCTTTTAAATAGAACAGATCCGATTCCGACAATTCAGGATATTGTTCGGAAAGTATATAAGGAAAAAGGACTAATTGGAGATGATTTGTGGAAAAACATCTTAGAAAGCTCAACGAGATCACGTTCTTCTATTAACCAGAAATTAGGAGTTGGAAACTAATGAATACATACCCACTGACAGAATTTAATGATTGGAATGATTTTGATCGAATCGCTTGTCTCCTTCAAAGAAATGGATGGATTGTAGAGAAGAAGATAGATGGTCCTGATGCGCTAATTTGTCTACTAACGCATAATGGAACAGAAGTTTGGCTTGTATTTGATGATATACTTGGTTACTCACTGAAAAACGAGCATTCACTTTCTGAGTTAAAACTAATAGCGAAAGAATTAAGTAATTCTTTTTTAGAAAGTGAAAAAATGGAAATAGATTGTCGAGTTTCAGTTTAATTTCTTCCTTAGCCGCTAAGAAAGAAACATTACCGCGTCTGAGCATGAGCACTGACAATGGAATAAAAGCGTTAAAAAAAAATCTTTTTTTTTAACGCTTTTGAAGATCTAGAAATTTTAGAAACTTAAATTAAACTGGTCGGAGATCAACAATATCTACTTCGTAGAGATATTGTGTCTATCCTTTCTAATCTGCAATTTTTTATTGCTATTTTTAGGAAGGATTCTACTATTTGCTGATATGTTCACGATGGCTAAAATACGAAATGGTGATTCTTACTTGAAATCTCACCTTTCTGCTAATGACTATTATTCTGAGAAAGAATCTGTTTCTGGTATTTGGGTTGGTCGTGGTGCCGAGCTTTTAGGAATTGAGGGTAATTCTATTTCGGCTAAAGATGAGGCATTTGAGAGGTTGAGAAACAACCAACATCCCGTCACGGAGTTGAAGTTGACCAAGCGAAACAAGACGACTAGAAATCCAACTTTTGATGAGGCTCGTAAATCTCTTTGCCAAAAATTGAGAGTCAAAGGTGACTTGAAAAGCGATGTTGGAGTGATGCCTTCTAAGGAAGAAATTGAAGCTCATCAAAAAAAGATGAAACCGATTTGTAATCGGGTAGCTTTTTTTGATTTTCAATGTGGGTGTGCCAAAAGCGTTTCCATTATGGCTATTGTTGGAGGTGATAATCGCTTGAGGTCTGTTCATGAGGAAGCAACGGCTGTTGGGTTGAGAGAGTTGGAATCTTTAGCTGCTCGAAGGGTAGATGTTTTAGGAAAAAAACATCTCCAATTTACTGGAAATATTGCTGCTGCTGTTTTTCAACACGATTCTTCCCGTGCTCTTGATCCACAGCTTCACACTCATTGTGTGGTAGCCAATGCAACGTTTGATGAGGTTAGACAAGAATGGGTCGCCTTGAGTGAGTTTGAAATGCTTAAAGCGATTCGTTATGCTGGGAAGGTTTATCAAAATGAGTTGGCGCGAAGGGTGAAGTCCCTTGGGTATGACATTGTCGAGCGTCGCAATGAGAAGGGTTTCATTGAAGGGTTTGAAATTGATGGGGTGAGTGATGAAATTATGAAGCTTTATTCAAAGCGCCGGGCTGTGATTGAAAAGGAGATTGAGGCTTTTAAAGAAAAAGTTGGTCGTCTCCCCTCTCCTGCTGAAATTTCTGTTTTAACGAGAGAATCTCGTGAGAGTAAAAAGCTGACTGAGATTTCAACTGAGGAGGTAAGGAAGAAGCAGAAGGCTCAACTCGAAGAGAGTGAGTTTTATTCCCTTTCTTTTTTAAGGATTTCAGCTTTAAAAAAAGTTGAATCGATGAAGATTAGTGAAATTTCAAATCGTGCTAGTAGAAAAGAAATTATCGCTTTGGAGTCTGCTATGGATCATCTTTTCGAGCGTTCTAGTACGCTTTCAAAACATCAGCTTTTGGCGGAGGCTCTTAATCAACGGCTTGGTTTTGTAGAACTTGAGGAATTAAAGAAGGAGGTTAGCAATCTTCAAAAAGAAGGTTATTTGTTGGAGCTTGTAAGCGATCCTAATCCTTTAGTGAGTCTTTATACTTCTAAGGAGCATTTTGAACATGAGACATGGGCTGTTAATTTCGTCAATGCTTCTTGTGGTAAGAGGCCAAAGTTGCTATTTGAGGAGCCTGTGACGTCTGAGTGGTTAGCTAAGGAGCAATCTGATGCTGTAAAGTTTATTTGTGGGATGAAGGATGCTGTGTGTGCCGTGAGGGGCATTGCTGGTGCTGGAAAAACCACTATGCTTAAAGAACTTCACGGTCGTCTTACAAAGGAACGTCATCAGTTGCTTTATTTGGCTCCTACTGCTTCGGCGGTTGATGTTTTGAAGAAGGAAGGCTTT
>VHCR01000216.1 GCA_016871655.1 Verrucomicrobiota bacterium | reverse complement strand
TGGCGATCTGTGCTCCAGAGACATACTGGAGGAGGCGCTATGGAAAGTCATTGCCAACGGAGGAGGGCCTGGAGTTGATGGAATGAGAGTGGAGGACTTGAGAGATGATGGAAGCATTCAAGAGCAATGGCTCACGAAACTGTAGTCGGATCTTAAGAACAAAAGCTACGTACCATTAGCGATAAAACGGGTCTACATTCCCAAAGGCAATGGCAAGATGAGACCGTTAGGAATCCCAACAGTCAAAGATCGAGTGGTACAACAAGGAGTCAAGCTCCTGTTGGAACCGATCTTTGAAGCTGACTTCCACGAGAACAGCTACGCTTATCGTCCCAAGAAGAATGCGCATCAAGCGATCGACAAAGCAGTCGAAGCACTGAGAAGTGGGAGGATAGAAGTCATTGATACCGATCTAAGCGGTTACTTTGATACTATACCTCACGCTCAATTGATACGACTTGTCAAGAGACGAGTAAGTGACGGAACCATACTCAAATTAATTAAAGCATGGTTACGGGCTGAAGTCGTAGAAGAAGACCCAGAGGGTGGCAAGAAGCGTAGGACAAAGAATCGTCGCGGAACGCCACAAGGTGGAGTCATCAGCCCACTATTGGCAAACATTTATTTAGATGGGCTAGATAAAGCAGTCAATATGGGAAAGAAGATGAAAGCCGTTATGGTGAGATTTGCTGATGATGGCCTATTACTTTGTCTCAAAGGCAAAGGAAAACAAGTCTACGAGCAGCTGAGGAAGTGGTTAGAAAGACGAGAGCTCATACTCAATGAAGAAAAGACACGAATTGTCAACATGCTTCATGAGAGCATAGAGTTTCTCGGATTCCGTATTGTGAGAAGAAAATCCCCAAGTACGGGAAAGTACTACTATCATAGAGAACCAAGTCCCAAAGCATGCTTGAAGATGAGAGAAGCAATCCGCAAAGAAACTAGACGGAACACCTTCAACAAAGATGAAAAAGCAGTCTTTGACAAGGTCAATCAGCGACTGAGAGGATGGGCAGCGTACTATCACTTTGGAAATAGCACACGTGTATTCTCAAAAATGCAATATCACGTTAACGAACAAATGCGGAGATGGCTGTGGAAAAGACACAACAAGAAGCATGGACGTTATAGCTATTATCCAGATGAAAGGCTATACCAATACTACGGACTGATCAAGCTGCCACTCTATGCAGCCTGGAAAATTCATGAAGCAAACTGAAAGAACAGCACCCGAGAGCCGTATCCGGGAAACCCGGCTGTACGGTTCGAACGAGGGGCGAAGAGAATTGATCATTGGCTTTGAGCATCAAATCAATTACTCTTCGTCTACTCTATCGTCATTGGTATAAAAGTTTAAGTTTCGACTCGACTGCGGCAAAAGTAAAAATTTTATATTTCGCGAAGCGCACGAAACTAAAACTTAAACTTTGCACTTAAACTCTCCGAAGGAGAAATGCAGCCGTAGGGATTCGAACCCCAAACCTTCTGATCCGTAGTCAGATGCTCTATCCAATTGAGCTACGGCTGCTTTTTTAAAAGAGGAAGTGAGAGTATACTCGATGATTGGTTAAATGGGAAACAAATTTTTACTTTGCTGAAGAAAAAGCAGGAAGCCCTTTCACAACATCTCCGGCGAGGACTTGATGTTCGCTAAACCAACCGCGAGGAGCTTCAATGACGTAGACAACTGCGGAAGAGCTGCTCAAAAGCGAATGTTCATCGAAGGGTTTGAGGTCGTGCAATTCTAAAATACGTCCAGTGGCGTTGAGGTAAGCGATGCTGAGTGGAAGCGATGTGTCTTTCATCCAAAAAGCAACCTGCTGAGGAGTAGGAAAAACGAAAAGCATTCCTTCGTTGGTGCCTAATGTTTTTTGTTTCATGAGGCCTTGCTCGCGACTTGATTGATCGGTGGCGATCGCTACATCGAGCTGTGAAGCTCCGATGGAAAGGGAGGTGCGAGGAAGGTTATTTTTAGAATCAGCAATAGCACTTCCCAACAAAAAAGAAAAGCCGGTGACCATTGAAAAAAACAAAAATAAAAGTCGCATAAAATATTAGTACGATTCTCCTGCAGCCTGCGGCGCATCTCCCATCGGAATCATCTCGAGTGGCATTTTACTCATTTTCGTGAAACCGATGAACGGAAAGTCGAGGCTGATAATGGCAAAAATCATAATGCCAATCATTGCTGAAAGTAAGATTGATAGCAGTCCATGAGTCTTTCCTGGTGAAGAGATCATCAGGAGGCTCACAGCAAGAAGGGTAGTGGCTCCAAGAAGAAAAAGAATCCAGAGAAGTGGCAGCAAGCCGGTAAAGGAATCCTGGATTCGCTCTTCTCGATATTTCCGAAGATTTTCTAAATTTTGTACGCTCATGCTAAAATAAACTTTTTCATTTTCTGTTTGAGGTTCATAAGCGCGATAGAGATTGGAAAGCTTACCAATAATGCGATCGCCAATGAGATCATCTTTTCCTTTGACGACAATCTTCCATTCATTTTCCATGACAGCGTTCCGATAGTTGCGGCAAAGAGTTTGGATTTTATTACTAAGCTCAGGCTTGAAGGCTTGTGCATTAAAATAAAGATCACGCAATGCGTTGCTCTCTTCATTGAGATTCGACTTGGTCGAGATGTATTCATTCCAGGTCGTAGCAACAATGAATGCTCCCAGAATGCCGAAGATCGTGGCTACAGGCCCTAGTGTTGCATGAGCAATGGCATGATGTGGATTGCGTTTATCAGGGTGAATCCATTTGCGTGCTAAAAAATTCGCAACAATCGCAAAAGAAACAGGAACTAAGACGCAGATCCAGATGAGACCGGGACGTGTGGCAAGGTAATGTTCGAAATTCATCGAACAACAATAGTCAAATAATCAGACGACGCGAGCCTGATTTTTACAATATCTGGAACCGACCCCTATGCTAGTACAAATGATCAGTAGCATTAGAAATCAGATTTCCTTGTTGCCTCAAAAGTAAATGACACCCGAGGGTAGAAGAAAGTAAGAGAACGTTGCCTCATAAATCATGACACCGAGGTTATGTTTAAGGTAGCTGCATTAGAAGCGAAGTTCAAGGAGTCCGTAGGACGAATTGAACGTAGCAAATAATGCAGCTGGCGAAGTTTTTGTTCTAGTTGTTGCTGAAGTTTAAAGGGATTAAGTGTAGCACGTTTAG
>VHCR01000215.1 GCA_016871655.1 Verrucomicrobiota bacterium | reverse complement strand
TGCTGTGGCTGCTGAATGGTTAGCTTCCACTGTGGATTTGTCGGCAGCATGACTGGTTTGGCGAGATTCACGACGGGTATTTTCGCGAGAGACAGCATTTTGATCAAGGCGAACGCTTTGTCTGGCTTGAATATGTCTTTCATAAGTCTTTTCATTGGACTTTGCAACTTTCTCATTGAAGTTGCGATCTATTTGATTGCCTTGCCTGTTTAATTCGCGCTCCTTTCGATTCTGCTGTGTGGTACTAAGATTATTTTTTGCAGTCTGGCGATTTCCTGCGGTAGTCTTTAGGTTTTTTCTTGTTTCTTGATTTTCTTTTATGATCTCTGCATTGTTTTTATAGGTTTCTGCATTATTCTCTACCGTAAATACGCTGTTTTGGCGATATGTTTGATTCTCTTGACGGTTTGCTTGACGAACAGTCGCATCATTTTTCACGACTTGTGCACTCTGCTTAACAAGGGGCTCAGGAGAAGTTTGAGCCGTTGCTGTTTTCATCAAAAGCGCAGGAAGCGCGAGGAGTGCGAATAATAAGGTGGTTGTTTTTTCATGGTTATTTTGTGTTGTTAAGTAAATGAAATAACTAACTGCGCTAAGTTAGGCTAGAAATTTCAAGAAAAGAAAGTCTAAAATAATGACCAGAAGACGCGAAAGAAGCGCGTTCAGGGCTATATAGTGTATTAAATTGGAAAGGGCACGCGATAAGCTTGCTCTTTTTCCTTAGAACTGCGTTCTCAGATCTCACGTTATCTTCGGATAGCGCTTCGATCTTCGGCCTTGTTCTAAGAAAAAATTTCAGCGCTTCTAACATGCCCTTTTCAATTTAATACACTATAACACTTCCACCTGACACGCTGGCAATGCCTTGAGAAAGGACTTGCCATAAGCTTTGTGGACCATGCGGCTGTCGAGGATTGCAACGATGCCGCGATCATTTTTGTTTCGAATCAGGCGGCCGACCCCTTGGCGCAATTTTAAAATCGCTTCGGGGAGAGAGTAATCGCCAAATCCATTCCCGCCGGAGCGTGTGATCTGCTCGAGCTTCGCTTCAATGAGCGGTTGATCCGGCGTTGCAAAAGGAAGGCGTGTGATGATGACGTTGGAGAGGGCTTCGCCTGGAATATCGACGCCAGTCCAAAAACTCTCCGTCCCAAAAAGAACCGATGGTTTTCCAGAGCGAAAGGCTTCTAGCATCCGCGTGCGGGATAGTGCTTCCCCTTGCACAAGGAGCTGCCATCCTTTTTTATCAAAGAACGATTGCATTTTTTGAGCGACAGCCTGCATCGTTTTATAACTCGTGAAAAGAACAAACGCTCGCGCCTCACTCAGCTCCGTAAAATAGGAAATCCATTTTTCTAATTCAGCCTCGTAACGTTCTTCGCGTGGATCAGGCATCGTGCGGACGAGATGAAGTTTCATCTGTTCTTGATAATCAAAAGGGGATCCAAGCTCTAAAGCCTCTACCTCAGCGGCTCCGATGCGATTACGAAAATAGGTAAGGTTAGGCGTTCCTGTCGAAAGCGTCGCGCTTGTCAAGATGGCCGTGTTGCCTTTTCGGAAAAGGAGTTGTTGGAGGTGTTGGTCGATACTCACCGGTGCGACTTGCAAGTTGTAAAATGAAGAACTCTTCCCTGTTTTTTCGACCCAGTAGACGGAGTCAGGCTCGCGTTGCTCAAGGAAAGTGACGAGGGCCTCTTCCATTTCTTCCAATTGTGAAACCAAGTCGTTCAACTCCGATTGAGTCGCTTCATTTTCCAGAGTTTCAGCAGCATTGGCTACCAGCACGCTAAGCCGCTGCAAGCGTTGAGGCAGCGTTGTTTCTTTGGCGATTTTTTTTAACGCACCTAAATCTTTTTCGCGCAAACGAAAATCGCGGCCTTTTTGAAAATGGCAGAGTGCAGCGATCTTTTCAAAAAAAAGATCAACCTCGGGCAACAGCTCGGCAACTGCGGTGATAGCGCTCGTTGCCTTGGCCTGCTGCAGCAATCCTTTGTGCGTGCGAGGAAAATAGAGACGATGGAGCAGTTGGCGCAATCCATATTGAGAAAACGTGATTCCCAGATGACGGGAGGCAATTCCTTCCATCGTGTGAGCTTCATCAAAAATCACAAAGTCGTTTGGAAAGAGAAATCCTTTTTCATTTTCGGACGCATCTTCTAGCAAAGTAAAAAAAAGCGGGTGGTTGAGGATCAAGATGGGAGCTGTTAATGCGCGTCGGCGGGCCGCTTGATAAAAGCAGCGCGGGTTTTTGCCGCAAGTTTTGGGAGTGCAGAGATGCCGCTCGCTGCAAACCTGAGCCCAGAGCTGAGGATCGAGCGCTTCTGGAAGATCGCTCAAGGTTCCATCCTTTGTCGTCTCGCTCCAGAGCCGTAACCGCTCAAGTTGCGGGAGCAATTCTGCAGAAAAAAGATCGTTGCCATGTTGCAGCGCTCTCTCAAGGCGCACAGGGCAGAGATAATTTTGCCGACCTTTGAGTAACACCGCTTCACAGGAGAGGCCCAAGATTTTTTCTAACAACGGAATGTCTTTATAGAGCAGCTGTTCTTGCAAGTTGATCGTGTGTGTTGAGATGATCGCCTTGCGACCCTTTTGTTGTGAGGCTAAAAGAGCCGGAATAAGATAGGCAAGTGACTTGCCAACGCCGGTTCCCGCTTCGAGGATGAGATGCTTTTCTTGTTCTAAAGCTGCTGCGATTGCCCGTGCCATCTCTTCTTGCTGCGGACGCTTTTCAAATCCAGGAATGCGAGCGAGCGGACCTTCGGAGCTGAAAATCTTGGAGACGGCAGCAGATAGTGAGGGTTCATCATTCATGGAGTGGGATAGGTTACAGGTTGCAGGTTACAGGTTACAGCAAAAGTTAATTGAAAAACAAAGAAACGATTTTTTGAGGCTATACCAATGACGAATGAATTTTAGGAATTTCTACTTGTTATTTTTAGCGCTAGCAGCGTTGTCATCGCTACTGTTACCTCGGTAGCAGCACGCTCTGACGCCTTGCTAGCGCTAAAAATTCCTGCGTATAATTTTCCTAAAATTCATCCGTCATTGGTATATATTTTTTCATTGCTGTCCAAAACGATTTTTCAATTTGAAATAAGAAACTTTTTCATTGTTATAAACAGAGTTGAAATATTGAAGAAATTTCATGTTGCTGCCCCTTCAACATTTCAACCAAAGTAGATCTACAA
>VHCR01000214.1 GCA_016871655.1 Verrucomicrobiota bacterium | reverse complement strand
CGATAAGGGAAATACACTTCTCGTCGTTGAGCATGATGAAAGTCTTATTCGTTCAGCAGACCACATCGTCGATCTAGGACCAGGCCGCGGACATGAAGGTGGCAGGCTGATGTATTCAGGATCACTCGATCAGTTGACTGCGTGCAAATCTTCACTCACTGCTTCTTATCTTCGCGGTGATGCAACGATTCCTATTCCCACAAAATATCGTAAACCAAAAGAATGGATTACGATGAAGGGAGTGACTCACCACAACCTCAAAAAAGTTGATGTGAAAATTCCGCTTGGCGTCTTTTGCTGCGTCACCGGTGTTTCTGGTTCTGGAAAAAGTTCTCTTATCCGCGATGTCCTCTACCGCAATTTGACTTCGGTCATGCCGGAAGAGAGCGACAACTTTGGTTATTGCCGCAGCATGAAAGGAGGAGAAGATTTGAGTGATGTAGTCATGGTTGATCAATCCCCTCTAGCGCGCACGCCTCGTTCCACTCCCGCGCTCTACCTCGGAATTTTTGATACTATTCGCGATCTTTTTGGAATGACCAAAGAAGCGATTGCTGCAGGTCTAACACCTTCTTCCTTTTCCTTCAACTCCGGACAAGGCCGTTGCGATCGTTGCTCGGGACTTGGCTTTGAAAAAATAGAGATGCAATTTTTAAGCGATCTCTTTTTACGTTGCCCTGAGTGCGATGGACGTCGCTATCAACAACGTGTCTTAAACATTCGCTACCGCGACAAAAGCATTCATGATGTGTTGGAGATGACCGCTTGTGAAGCGATTGAGTTTTTTAAAAACGAGCAAAAATCAAAATCCATAGTTGAGCCTCTGCAACTCCTCTGCGATGTTGGCCTCGGTTATTTAAAATTAGGTCAACCGGTCAATGTTCTCAGCGGTGGTGAATCGCAACGCCTCAAGCTCGCAGCCCGTCTAGCAAGCCAAGAGCCAGGCCAAGCCTTGCTCATTTTTGATGAACCGACAACGGGACTTCACATTGATGACATCGCTATTTTGCTAAAAGTTTTCAAACGTCTCGTGGAGGAAGGAAATAGTTTGGTTGTCATCGAACATCACTTAGATGTAGTCAAATCAGCAGACTGGGTCATCGATATTGGACCAGAGGGTGGTACAGAAGGGGGCAAGCTCGTTGTCGCAGGAACACCTCAAGACGTAGCAGCCTGTGCCACCTCTCATACGGGACGTTTCCTCAGCGAGGTTTTAAAAGGACACAAACCTCTTCCCATCAAAAAAGCAAAGGCAAAGATTGCCTCTGCTTCCGTCAAAGAAGGAGCGATCGAAATTCATGGGGCTCGTGAGCACAATCTTAAAAACATTAGCCTTTCGATTCCTCGAGATGAAATGGTTGTCATCACGGGACTCAGCGGCTCTGGAAAATCAACCTTGGCCTTTGACATCCTCTTTGCAGAAGGGCAGCGGCGCTTCTTGGACAGCATGTCTCCCTACGCTCGTCAGTTTGTTCAACAATTGGAAAAACCGGATGTCGATCGCATCGAAGGCCTCCCACCAAGCGTTGCGATTGAACAACGTGTCACTCGAGGCGGAGGAAAATCGACTGTTGCAACGGTAACAGAAGTCTATCAATTTTTACGACTCCTCTACGCAAAATTAGGAGTACAATATTGCCCTGATTGTCACGTTCCTGTTGCCAAAAATTCTCTCACTTCTGTGGCCGATAAACTAGAAACCATGGCAGCTCAAGGTCAGGTTCAGCTCTTTGCTCCTTTGGTACGTGGGCGCAAAGGACACCACACTGAAGTCGCACGTTGGGCTATCAGCCAAGGATTCAGCACGCTCTTGGTAGATGGAGAACTCATCAACGCCGAAGATTTCAAGCCTCTGGAACGTTTCAAGGAACATACCATTGATCTTCTCGTTGGCACCTTAGATCAAGGAGAGAAAAAAGGAATTTTAGAAATGGCCCGACGCGCGCTCGACTTAGGCAAAGGAACAGCAAAGACGCGCCAAGAAGACTCCAAAGCAAAAGGAAAAAATAAATTTTCCCTTCAAATTCTCAGCATCGAAATGAACTGTCCTGATTGCGGACGTTCGTTTGAAGATCTTGATCCTCGCCTCTTCTCCTTCAACTCCCCTCATGGATGGTGCGAGCAATGTCGTGGATTCGGCGAAGTCTGGACGGAGCCTTCGTCACGAGAATTTGAGTCACAACTCGAAGCAGAATTGGTAGAAGAAAAATCGTATGACAATCGCGAAGAAGGTGAAACCAGCGTCTGTATGGCTTGTCATGGAGCTCGTCTCAATCCTGTTGCTTGTGCGGTAAAAATTAATAACACCTCGATCATTGATTTAACCAAAAATTCTGCAGTTGATGTCTTGTCCATCATCAAGCAATGGAAGTTTGAAGATCGTGATGCTCTCGTTGCTCGCGATATTATTCCTGAAATCCGCCAACGCCTTACCTTTTTGTCTCGTGTTGGCCTTGATTATTTGGAACTCCATCGTTCCTCCAAGACGCTCAGCGGTGGTGAATCACAACGAATTCGTCTCGCTGCTCAATTGGGATCTAATTTGCGTGGTGTCCTCTACGTTCTGGATGAACCGACCATCGGTCTTCATCCTCGTGACAACTGTCGTCTGCTCGATGCGTTGCAAGAGCTGGCCTCTCACGGCAACTCCATGGTAATCGTAGAACATGATGAAGAGACGATGCGGCGCGCTCATTCTATCATCGATCTCGGACCTCGTGCTGGATCGCGTGGCGGGGAGATCGTAGCACAGGGAACGTTGAAAGAGATCATGAAAGCCCCGAAGTCTCTCACGGGTCATTTTTTAAAAGAACCGCCTCAACATCCTTTGCGAGGCTCACGTCGTTCGCTCAAAGAAGTTGCTGAGTGGTTGGAACTCAAAGGCGCAACAAAGCACAATCTCAAAAATGTAGATGTGAAATTTCCTTTGCAACGCCTTACTGCTATTTCCGGAATTAGTGGCTCTGGAAAAAGTACGCTCTTGCGCAGCATCCTCCTTCCTGCTGTAGAAGGTGCTTTGACACCTAAGCGGAAGCATCGTGGTACGGAGTCGTGGAAATCATTAACGGGTATAGAAACCTTGTCGCAAGTCATCGAGGTTGATCAATCACCAATCGGAAAAACTTCTCGTTCTACGCCAGCGACCTACTTGAAAATTTTTGACACTATTCGCACCCTCTACGCGGAACTAC
>VHCR01000213.1 GCA_016871655.1 Verrucomicrobiota bacterium | reverse complement strand
ATCCTCCTTCCACTCCTCCTGTTTATTGGCTGGCTTTGCGCTAAATAATAGTCAGCTTATTACCACGGGAATTTTTTCTAAATTAGAATCTCTACGCGATCTCCGACTGCAACGGCGTCAAACAAAGCAATCACATCGACATTGCGCATTCGAATACAACCGTGGCTGGCAGGGGTTCCGATGAGGTCTTCTTGATTGGTACCGTGGATGTAGATGTAGCGATCGTGCGTGTTTTGATTTTCGGGATCTAGTCCGCCGAGCCAGAGGATGCGGGTGAGGACGTGATCGATTTGACCACCGAGAGAAGCGATTTCACCAGTCGGTTCTCTTCGGTAAAAAATCATCCGCTCTGGCTCGCCTGCACCAATTTTTTCTTCGATAAAAAAATGTCCCAGCGGCGTCTTGTTGCTTCCTGGCTCTGTTCCTAGGCCAAATCGAGAACTTGAGATCGGATAGTGGGCGAGCTTGATCTGAGGCTGATCAGCAATCTGCTCAAAAAGTTCCAATGTTTGTGTGGCGATGGAAATTTTGAGAAAGCGCGAAGAGGCGTCGGATCTTTTTTGCGGAAGACTTGATACCATGATGGAAAACTTATATCATATGGGTAGCATGGAGATGCAACATCCAACTTGGAAAAATCTACCAATTCTCAAAAAGATGACCAAATATCTTTGGTGGAAAACTCCTGCAGAGGCTCTCGACAAGCCCGAGCGCCTTGTTGCGCAGGTGATGAATATCGGAGACTACGGCGATCTTTGCTTACTCGCTCATGAAATTGGGGAACAAGGTTTCAAAGAAGTCTTGCAGCAAGCTGAGGTTGGAGAATTCGATGAGCGTTCTTGGCATTATTGGCATTATCGTCTCGGCCTTGCCACTTGCGAAGAGGAGATTCCAGCGATGCCTGTAAGAAAATTTTCAGTATGAATTCATTCAAGCCTCATTTAGAAATTCTCCCCAAAGCTCAGCAACAACTTTGGAAGCAGCTCAGACCGGCTTCGAAATTGGGATTTGTTCTTTATGGTGGCACCGCTATTGCATTACAGCTCGGACATCGTCTGTCAGTTGACTTTGACTTTTTTTCTGAAAAAAAATTAGAGAAAGATTTATTGCGCGCAGCATTTCCTTTTTCTAAAAATGCAACGCTATTGCAAGATCGGGAGGAGACATTGACTTTGTTGGTGCCTTTTGAAAACGAAACATCCGTGAAAATTTCTTTTTTTGGAAATCTTCAATTTGGTCGCGTCGATTCTCCTCGTCAGACAGATGATGGGGTTTTAGAAATTGCATCACTCGAAGATTTGATGGCGACTAAACTCAAAGTTCTTTTTCAACGTGTGGAAGCAAAAGATTACATCGACATAGCAGCCATGATTCAGCATGGAGTTTCCTTGGCATACGGCTTAGCTGCTGCATCCATGATGTTTGGTTCAGCATTTCAGCCAAGCGAATGTCTTAAGGCCTTGACCTATTTTCATGGAGGGGATTTGGAGCTTCTCACAAAAGATACTAAAAATATTCTCATCAAGGCTGCAGCTGCTTTACATGGGCTTCCTGAAGTTGCTCTATTTTCTTCAAAACTTTCCATTTAACTGATAATTGACCAATGCATCAAAACGCTTCAACGCTTCAACCTTTCAACGCTTTAACTTCTCCCAAACATCTCGCCATCGTTGGCGCAACAGGAGCTGTCGGCGATCAGTTGCTGCGCGTCTTAGAACGCCGTGATTTTCCCGTAGCCTCCCTCCGCTTGCTCGCTTCGCCTCGTTCTGCGGGGGTGTCGTTGAAATTTCGCGATGAAATGATTCCTGTTGAGGTTTTAGAAGCAGAGAGTTTTGATGGGATGGACATTGCCTTCTTCAGCGCGGGTGGCGACATTTCAAAAAAATTTGCACCTCACGCTGTCAAAGCTGGTGCCGTCGTGATCGATAATTCCTCTGCTTTTCGAATGGACCCTCAAGTGCCGCTGGTGGTTCCTGAAATTAATCCCGATGATGCTCAACATCATCATGGGATCATTGCCAACCCCAATTGCTCTACGGCGATTGCACTCATGGCGCTTGCCCCGCTGCATCGATCTTTCGGATTGAAGCGCGTGATTGCTTCGACCTACCAAGCTGTTTCTGGAACGGGAGCTCGTGCGATTGAAGAATTGCAAAACCAGGTAGAGAGTATTTCTCGAGGTGAGGTTGTTCAAAAAGAAGTTTATCCACATCAAATTGCTTTCAATCTTCTCCCGCATGTCGACAGCTTTTTAGAAAATGGTTATACGAAGGAAGAGCTGAAATTTCAAAACGAGAGCCGCAAAATTCTTCATCTTCCTCATTTGCAAACATCGATCACCTGCGTGCGTGTTCCCGTTTATCGAGCTCATTCAATTGCCGTCCATGCAGAATTTGAAAAACCAATTTCGATTGAAAAAGCTCAAGATGCCTTGATGGCCGCGCCGGGAGTGGACCTCGTCGATGATCCAGCTCAGGCACTTTATCCGATGCCTCTCGAAGTCCAAGGCCTCGACCAATGCCATGTCGGAAGATTGCGCCTTGATACGGCTCTGCCAAATGCGCTTGCTTTCTGGGTTTGCGGTGACCAGCTCCTCAAAGGGGCGGCGTTGAATGCTGTGCAGATTGCGGAACTTCTTTCCTGAAAGAAAAACATCATCAACCAATACCAATTAAGGGTGATTTTTATGCGGTTTAATTAAAATTCAATTAAGTGCTTTCGTCATAAAACGCGTTTAAAGCCCTTTTAAGGCCTCTATTTTTTGTGGTGCCATAGAGTATACCAGGGAAAGTGAATTTTTGTATTTTTATTTATCTTGTTTAAAAATAGCAGGTTATTGTTTTTTCAGTGACTTAAAGGCAGGGTTCAAGGAATGTCTCTCTCTGTAGGATAAGATGAAATTTTGCTCGAAAAGGTGAAAAAAGGTCGCTTTTTGGTGAAATATTGGTTGTCAAAGCGACTCTCTTTTATGAACTATAGACACTTAGCAAAATGAAATTTCTCCCGGTACTTAGTCTCATCCTATTTTTAGTAGGAACAACGTTTTCTCTGCAAGCCTTTCCGATGTTGGGAGGGGAGGTAGAAGGTCCTTGGGAGGAACAGCGGGCTGGCGCAGCCCAACAACAAGAAGAAGCTGGACGCAGGCTTTCTGATAGGCAACCATCAATAACAGAAACAGATTCCATGGACAGCATCAACAATTCATCGTCATCGACATCGGCAACAACAACAGCGGCCGT
>VHCR01000212.1 GCA_016871655.1 Verrucomicrobiota bacterium | reverse complement strand
ATGGTATTAGATCACATCAATTTTTGATATTTTTAAAAAAATTTTCTTATTTTAAAAGTTTTCTTATCCCTTTCATCGCTTTCATCCCTGTAAGTTTTCTTCTACTATCGGCAAGAGCAGAGATTCTAGCTCCCCAAGAGAACTGACTTTTGAAATTTTTTCGCGAAGAGGACGCGCCCCCGGGAAACCTTTGGTATAGGCCATGAGACGCGCTCGCATCGAGGACATGGCGGCGGCTTCATTTTTTTTGAGCTCAATTTCTTCTCTACAGTGTCTGCGAATCAGCTCCCAGCGGGCTTCCAGCGTTGGCTGAAAAGGAAGCGAATCTCCGCGCAATAACGATCGAATTTCTGAAAAAATCCATGGATTCGTCATTGCTGCACGTCCAATCATAAATCCTGCAACGCCTGTTGAAAGATGCTGAAGCACATCTGCAGCTTCAGCAATGTCTCCATTTCCAATCACAGGAACGCGCACCGCTTGCACGACGTCAGCAATCACATCCCAATTAGCTCTGCCGGAATAACCTTGGGACCGCGTCCTTCCATGGACGGCGATACGCTGAATGCCAGCCCCCTCAAGCAATCGTGCTGTTGTTGTTGCATTAATCGATTTTTCATCCCAACCAATTCGAATTTTAGCGGTCACTGGCAACGGAGCTACAGCCTTCACTACAGTTTGCGCGATTTTTTCTAACGTGGGACAATCTCTCAAAAGCGATGACCCACCATGACGGCAAACAACTTTATTCACTGGGCATCCAAAATTGAGGTCAATAAAATCCGGCTTCACCCAGTCGACCACCGCGCGAGCAGCCTCAGCTAAGCGTTCTGGGTCGCCTCCAAAAAGTTGTACGCCAAGCGGCCGCTCTTCTTCCACAAAATTTAAATATTGCTGTGTCCTCGCATTGCGATGCATGATGCCATCAGCGGAAAGAAATTCTGTCGTTAAAATATCTGCACCTCGTTCTTTGCAAATGCGACGGAAAATCGAGTTCGTCACGCCAGCCATCGGCGCCAGGAAGAGAAGGGGAAGGGAGGCTGCAGGCTGTAGGCTGTAGGCTGTAGGAATATTACTCTGTTGACTGTTGTGACTATCGGAAACATTTTTTAGTTCGTTTGAAATCTTCATCATTTTTAAACTTTGATTTCAAAAAGCGCTTCCATATCAAATCAACCTATAGCCTACAGCCTATAGCCTGGTTTCAGCTACGAGGCTGCTTTTGGCGCCGAGCAGCTCCGACACTTCTTGTTGAACGCTAACTAAATTCTCAAGACTCAACTGAGGATCGGTAAGGATGAAGGTTTCACCAGTCACGATATGCTCATAGAGAAGTGTTGTTTTTTCAGGCGAGGGGAGTGGGCGCAGTAATTTTTTCCTCTCCAACATCAGTGCAAGAATGTAGCAGACGTTTTGATGTTTGGGATCTTGCTGTTTTAAAAAATAGCGGAGCATTCCTTCTGCATCATCCTTGGGAAGAGGTTCAGGCGTCGGAGGAGGAGGAGCCTCATATTTGGAGCGCCAATGTGAAAAAGGAACAGGCGCTGTCTCATCTTGCTTTCGCTGTTCCCAGGCTGATTCGCTCAAGTCAACGCGTTGAGACTCTTCTTCATTCCAAAAAAGTAATGTGTAAAAAAAATCTCCTTCTGCAAAAGGAAGGTTTGTTACCTGGCAGGTATCGGAGCGTGATTTGATATTCCAATCTTGTTGCATCATGTTAAAAAAAGAAAATAGCCACAAAAGAACACAAAGAAAAGAAATCAAAAGTAACGAGTGGCGAGTAGCGGGTAGCGAGTGTTTAAGATCAATAAGAAGTTACTTCTTCTCATCGCTTTTTGCACTCTTTGGTTTATTTGCGTTTAATTTTTCTGTTTTTTAATCTGCCCATGGCAGCTTGATTTTAGGAAGTTCTCGTCCTGTAGCCTTGATCCAAACAAGGTAGCAGCCTATTCCTAAAAAAATCAGATTAGGCCCCCAGGCTGCGATGATCGGAAAGCAGCGCGCTCCTTTTCCTAGTGCTAAAAAAAGATTGTCAGCAAAAAGTAATGCGGCAAAAAGACCCACAGCTAAGGAGATGCCTCCAAGAATGCTGCGCCGCGAGTAAATCACACCGAGTGGAGCAGCAATAAAAATGACAATGAGACAGGTCCAAGGTAAGGACCAGCGATAATAAAGATGTGTGATAAAAGGAGCTAAACGAACTTTTGAAAAATCACTGTTGTGCGCTAAATATTCTTTCAATTCAGGAACACCTAAGACATTAGGATCCATCGCAGAGCTTCCAATCCGCCATGGCGACTCGCTCCAATCGTGCACCTCTCGTTGATCCGCATGATCAAAGCTAACAATCTCTCCCATTGCATCGACCACGACATGGTTGACGTCCGAAAAAAGCCATGTGTGTGTTGCAGGATTATAAGCGGCATTGGTGATGTACCATTTTTCGACAATATTCCCTTCGGCGTCTTGTTGGATAATTTGCAATTGATACGCTTTTTGATGCGTTACATCGAGTGCTTGCAAATACCAAGTCCGATTATCAATGCGATTACGAAAAAGGTGATTCTTTAAAATTTTGGTGCTCTTGATGCCTGTTCGCATCTCATCTTTCAATTGATCTTTAATCGCCTTCGCCTGGGGCGCCTGCTGATAATTGAAATAAGTGACAACGACCACAAAGACCAATCCCACAAACATGAGCGGGCAAAAAATCCGATAAAGACTCCGCCCACTACACAACATTGAAATAATTTCATTGTGTCGTGACATCTGCGTGAACGAATAAAGTAGTGCCAGCAAGATCGCCACGGGAAGGCTGAGCACGATGACCTCAGGGATTTGCGTCAGGTAAAACTGGATCAACTGCACAAAGGTAATATGCCCTTGAATAAAATCGGGAGCGTTACTGCTCAAATCCCAAACAAACCAAATCGCGATGAACCCAACGATCGAGTAGAAGAAAGGCGTCAGAAATTTTTTGAGAACGTAGAGATCGAGAAGCATGAAGCAGGTTGCTGATTACAGGTTACAGGCTGCAGAAAACAGTGGACAGAAAAATTTTAAAAAATATCACTCTTGTCCAAAATAGAAATCTCCAGTTGAAGTAAGAGAGCTTCACGTGCTTTGTAGATCTACTTTGGTTGAAATGTCACTCTTGTCCAAAATAAGGATTTGAGAAGTTAGAAAAATTGAACAGAAGCCTCACATGTAGAAGAATAGTTGAGTTACAAAATCAATCAACTCACCACAAG
>VHCR01000211.1 GCA_016871655.1 Verrucomicrobiota bacterium | reverse complement strand
GTTTAGAGGGTATCTGCTCACTGTAGCCGGGATATTTCATGGCTCTCACAGCGAAGCGAAGGAAAAAGCTGATGAGACAAGGTGGAGGCAGGATTTTGATCAGGGCTGTATGAGTGCATACCGATCTGATCAAAATTCAACGACAACGCAGTCTTCATCGGCTTTGGCCAAGCTGCAGACTGAGAGGCATGAAATATACGGGCTAGAACTCGCTGTGATCATGATGTAATGGAATGGCACCTTTTGTAATAAACTGTCGGACCGACCCCTTTCCAATAATTTGCATTCGTTCAGCAAGCTGGTTTTGAACTACGAAACACTCTTAGTATTTGATGATAGTTGAAGTTAAAAGTTGAAGTTGAAGTTTCGTGCGCTTTGTGAATAAAAATTTTACTTTTTCGCCGGAGGCGAGTCTTAACTTCAACTTTCAACTTCAACTTCAACTGATACAAAGCAGCTTTAAGAAGCTTGCTCTTGGCCAGACTCCTGAACAATTACAATAATTTTTAAAATGCTCTAGAAATGACAAGACGTTTTATACGATTTTTAATTTCTTCGATCCCTATCAATGCTGCTTCGCTTCTCGATGCTGCCTCGTTAATAATAGTCATCGTAGAGTTGGGTGGAGTTGCAATGCCTGGATTCATGCTTAGTAAAAACACGTGTAATGCTTGAGCTGGTAGAGAATCGTCATGTGAAGAAATTGTCATCCTTATTTTTGCTCCTAGCTTCATCGCCGCATCGTAGCGAGTACGGTAGTCGGCATAAGCATTCATAGCTTCTTCTGCAGCAGCATGAGTATCACAAAGCTTTTCCAGGAGGTTGATGACTTCTTGTCTACCATTGGGTGAGGATATAAAAATAGCCGTTTTGCAACTTGCCAAGCTAGCTTGAGCAGCATGATGAGCACCTCTTGCGGCTGCATCAAAAACAATTTGATGTTGAGGTGACATGCTATCACGGTCGATAGCAGCTAAAAAAATTTCGGTGATATTTCCAGCTAGGTGAAGTTGCCTGAAAAGTTCTGAACAATGATCTCTATCATTAAGCGAGAGGCGTGATATTTCTTGAGCAATATGATTTCCTTGTCGCACTATTGCAGGCAGGGCCTCTTGTGCGGCTCTGGAGATTTTTTCTGTTCCAGTTTTATCAGTAATCTTTTTCCAAGCTAGTAACTCAGTGATGGTGTCATACTCAATATCTTCAGCGTCGGAATCAGCATCGGAATCACTCTCAGCATCTCTATATTGAAGCTTTGGCAAGTTCGTGCATTGAGGGATTTTTTCTAGATCTTTGTTAGGGCAGCTAGAGCCGATGATTTCGGCTGCCTGTTCTATTTTTTCAATATCAGGAGAAGAGGCTGCAACAGTTCCAAGGGACTCTTTGAGATGACGACATAATCTTTTTGGAGCTCCGGTTTGCCAAGTAACTCGGTCTTTAAAATTATAAGGTTCTTGCTCTGCTTGAGATTCCTTAAGCGCTGGTAGAGCGACATCAAGAGCAGCTAGCAGGAGACTTCTTTCCATCATGAGTTGCCCATTTCTGATGGGGGTATCATTCTGGGTTGAGAGAAGCTCATAAATATTAGCAGTTGTTTCTTTGGTAATATCGGAAGCAACGTCAGCGTAGTATTGCGCAGGTCCATAAGAAGTGTCAGTGCTGGGTAGAGGATGATCATTTCTGTCGCTCGAGGGAAGAGTTTTTGCTTGTTGTCGTGCTTCACTCGTATCGCTCAGAGAAGGAAGTGTCTCGATTAATAGTTGTTGATTTGACAAGCGTGCTTCTACTTGACTGGCTTGAGCCCATCGTCTCAATTTTCGATTTTGGTCGCTATTATGCTCGTAATACGAAAAATCACTAGTCTCGTTCAGGGCATTCTCAATGTAATTGATAGTAGCCTCCTTTCTCTTGATGAGTTGATATTCTTTGTCTGTCATTTTTACATGAGAGTAAGATCCATTCTGGTAAAAAAACTGGTAACGCTTGCGAGTGCTAGTGCTTGTATTTTGAAATTGAGTAACTCGGGAGGAATTTTCGAAGTCAAGAGTCGCTTGATGTAATTTTTCTGCTGCGGCTAAAACAGAAGCGCTCTTTTCATGAGCCATTTGAGCGCCATGGATGAAGTTTTCATAAGTTTCAGCAGTGCGACGATAGAGCTCTATTTTTCCTTTATAGAGATTTGAAGTATGCCATTTAATTGAGGCCGAGGCGTCTCTCGTTCCATTTTTAAGAATGCGTAAACCAATAACAAGATTGGCAGCAGCAGCGACACGATCTTCGAGAAATTGATCGCACGGTAATGTCATTGCATCGACGGTGGCTGCAGTAAGAGCCTCTTCTGCTGCATGACACGCAGTTGCTGTAACTGCATGTGCCAAGAGAGCTGGCAGCTGAAGTTTTTTAATGGCTTGGAGATCACTCAGATCATTTGATTTTTCTCGCACTGTTTTCACCATTGCTGCAACCTTGGCGATGTTTTCAGTTGCTACTTGCGTTAACTGTAGCGCGTAGGCAGAAGGAGTTGTTAATGCTTTTAATTTAGTAGTAAGAGGCTGAACATTTTTTATCGTGGCGGTGGCTTTGATGATGGTCTCTTCTAACAACTTTCGTTCTCGCGGAGATAATGAATGAAAAGGAGTGTCGCTATACTTTTTATCAATTTCTTCAAGCCTCTTTTTGGTGTTTTCAGCAGTTATGGCAATTTTTTGAATGGATGCTATTTGATTTCTTATCAGAGCCATGATCGCTTCAAAAGAATCATGAATTATTTTACCTCTCCAGGATGAAGAAAAACCAAGGCACAAACCATCTTCATTCTCTGGAATAAGATAAGAAGCATCTTCGAGTGGGCGTGCTGTTCTCGCCGGTTCTGCAGGTTTTTTGGCAGAAGCAAGGAGGTCTTGTAATTTTTCAGAAACGGTTAAATTTTGATTGGAAGTTCTCGACGCTGAAACAGGCGGAGGGGCAACATCTACGATGGAATGGGGTGATTTGGGAGTAGCTTCTGGAGTTGAAGTATTTTGAGGGGAGGTGCTGCTCGGTGTTGAATCTGTCAGTCCTCGTTCTTGACCTTGGTACTCTTGTGTTGAAAGAGGTCTGGAAATAGGAGCTCTTTCTTCAGCTCGATTTCTTTCAACTTCCATAGGCCATGACCAAAGAGAGCACGCCATTCCAAAGAAAAATAAGATGTTAAAAAAAAGTAGGTTGCTTTTCACGGGGAGAAGTATTCCTAGCAGCAAGTGGTCTCATAAAAAAGAAAAATT
>VHCR01000210.1 GCA_016871655.1 Verrucomicrobiota bacterium | reverse complement strand
CATTCCAATCGAAGGAAGTTTTTCAATCCGAAATTCCGTACGATTTTTTAAAGCAACGGCATCAATTTCCTTTTCGGAAACTAACAAAAGAACTTCGTGTCCACGTTCGTGCAAGACTTCCGCAACCGCAAGCCCTGGAAATAAGTGCCCGCCGGTTCCACCGCAGGCGATAATAAAATTTTTTCCCATTGATTAAAAAGTTAGTAGTTGCTCATCTTTTTCTGCGAAAAACTTATTTCACATTGATCTTCTTCTGGATCCTCGCGTTCGGGAGGATGTAATTGCTCAACTTCCTCGTCAGAGGGGGGTGAGCAATTACAAAAATTAATCCCAAAAATTTACTTTGCTAAACAAACAATATTTTCCACTTCTTCTATTGAAAGTTCTGCAACAACTGCAATCTCTTCAAGTGGCCACTTCAAGCGATGCATATTCAAAATCATAGCCTTTTTTCCCTCGGCACGTCCTTCAGCACGCCCATCAAACCTTCCATCTCCAAAAGCAGTCTCTAACGTGCTGCGGGAAATTCTCACATCCTTAATATACCGATCGTAATTGATGCGTTCTTCTTCTGTTTTCGTTTTCATAAATTCCTGAAATTTGAAAATTGGGTAAAATGTTAATCTTCTTTTCAAGACCCGTCAAACTCTTCTCTTTTTTTTAGGGCAAATTAAATAGAGTTATAGCCTCAAAAGGAACCCAAAGAATTAAAGAAGGAAGAAGAGAATGGCCACAAAGAACTCAAAGAAGTTGAGAGGCCGAAGGCTGAGGGCTGAAGGCTAAAGGCTAAAAACCTTACCAGTAGATTATTTAAATTTGATTTCATTATTTCAATAACTCTCTACTTCAAAAATAAATTAGCTTTATGAAAAACCTTCAGCCCTCAGCCTTCAGCCTTTAGCCTTTTCCCTTTGTGTTTCTTTGAGTTCTTTGTGGCCATTCTTTTTTCTATTTTAAAATGGCTATAACTTTTTTTAATAGGCTCTAGTTTAAAAAGCGTTTTCCTATTCGCTATGAAAAAACTATTTCTCCTCACATCTCTTCTACAGAGAAGAAATCAAAAGCCGACCTTGGTAAAGAGTCTTGAATTTATAGCAACTTGTTTACTACAAGAATGATTTGCTAAAATCGAAAAAATTCATTTTCCGGGTATCACCAGTGTACCCCCCTCAAAATAGGGGCACCACGGGCATCCTAGAGCGTTTTTTCCGAAAAAATGCTACACTAATTTTCCAGTTTCCCCACATTTAGCCCGCTTCTCTTCCAATTCCTCCCAACGAAGATAACTTTTGGCGATCCGTTCTTCAAAGGCTTGGAGCTCGGTTTGAATCTCCAATAACTTCGTTGGCTCTTTTCGATAAATTTCAGGATCCCCAAACATAGCTGAAAGCGATTCTTTTTCTTGCTCCCATTGTTCGATTAACCGAGGCAATTCTTCAAGCTCCCGTCGCTTTAGGAAAGCAGGTGGACGCGATGATCGTTCTGATTTTTTTTCAACACGTGCGATGAGAGGAACATCAACAATTTTTGGAGCTGGGCGCTGAACAACCCAATCATCATAACCTCCACAATATTCAGCAACCTTGCCCTCCCCTTCAAAAACAAGGGTACTTGTTACCACGTTATTGAGAAAAGCACGGTCGTGAGAAACAAGAAGCAATGTGCCTTGATATTCCACTACGAGTTCTTCGAGTAATTCCATCGTTTCAGCATCGAGGTCATTCGTAGGCTCATCCATGACAAGCAAATTAGCAGGCTGAAGAAAAAGTTTCGCAAGCAGAAGTCGGTTGCGTTCGCCTCCAGAGAGCATTTTGGCGGGCATCCGAATGCGATCACGATGAAACAAAAAATCTTCGAGATAGCTATGAATGTGCCGAGGTCGCCCTTGAAAGAGCACAGTCTCAGCATCGCCTGCAACATTGACCGCCACACTTTTTTCTCCATCAATTTTCCCTCGCAGTTGATCAAAATAGACAATTTCAAGTTTTGTTCCAAGATGCACCGAGCCTGAGCTTGGAGTGATTTCTCCAAGAAGCAATTTGAGCAATGTTGTCTTACCACTTCCATTAGGACCGATGATCCCAATTTTGTCACCACGCCAAATTGTCGTTGTCAAATGTTGAACAATTGGTATGCCATCATAATGAAAGCTGAGATTTTTTGCTTCGATAACTTTTTGTCCCGAGAGATTTCCTGTTTGCAACGTAATCTTTGCTTTTTCTTCACGCTCACGGCGCTCTCCTCTCTCACGTCGCAGCTGCTCAAGGACTCGCACACGCCCTTCGTTTCTTGTTCTTCGCGCCTTCACACCTTGCCGAAGCCAGGCTTCTTCTTGCGCCAACTTCTTGTCAAAAGCAGCCCACTCTTTTTCTTCTGCTTCAAGAGAAGCAACTTTCCGTTCCAAATAAGTTGGATAATCACAATTCCAACTCGTCAGCCGACCACGATCTAATTCGACAATGCGTGTTGCTAATTTTTTTAAAAAAGCGCGATCGTGCGTGACAAAAAAAAGTGCGATCGAAGTTGTTAATAAAAATTCTTCGAGCCAGATGATCGTCTCGAGATCGAGATGATTAGTGGGTTCATCAAGAAGCAGGAGGTCTGGCTTTCCTGCCAGAGCACGCGCCAACAAGACACGCCGCTTTAGCCCTCCCGAGAGTGAAGCAAAAGAAACATCCGTTGAAAGATTCATCGTGTTTGCTAAATGCTCAAGACGAAAATCACTCTCCCACTCTTCTTCATGATGAGCCGAAGACAATCCTGATCGAATTACCTCCATGACAGAGCCTGTCATTTTTTCTGGAATTTCTTGACTCAAGTAAGTCACCACTGTTCCTGGAGCTCGAAGGACTTCTCCCGCGTTTGGACTCTCTTCCCCCGTCATTAAGCGCATGAGACTTGTTTTCCCAGTTCCATTGCGTCCCACAAGACAGACCCGTTCGCCAGCTTCTATCTGAAGATTGACGCAGTCGAGAAGCGGCAATCCGCCATACGCGAGCCTGACTTGATGGAGTTGTAAAAGAGGCATTAATCAGACCCGCGGCAACGCACGTGAGTTAAGAATGGTCCTCCGCTCCTCCGGCTCGACGAGCGGAATTCCTTGACGATGAACATTAACGAGAATGCCGATCATGAAAAGGCAAACAGCAAGATTGGATCCGCCGTAGCTGATGAACGGAAGCGGCATTCCTTTATTCGGCAAAAGCGAAATTGTCATTCCAATATTGACGATGGCTTGCAACGAAATCAAAAAGAGTAAGCCCAAAGC
>VHCR01000209.1 GCA_016871655.1 Verrucomicrobiota bacterium | reverse complement strand
CTTCAACGTAGTCTTCGCGGGCAAAGAGCGTTTGATCTCCTGCGATTGCGTCGCTAAGCACACGCTCGTACGCCGTCATTTCCTGGGCACTCGGTTGATGGCTTGCAATCAGCTCAACAGTGTCGCTCTCTTTTTCGTTAGCAGGATTAATCACATTCATCCCCATTGCAATCGTCACTTCGGGGCTAATTCGCATGCGCAAACAATTTTGCCTCATTCCAAAGCCGGCATACATGCTCGGAGCAGGTTTTAAACGAATGAGAGCTTCCGTGCACTCAACAGGAAGATTTTTTCCAGCACGAAGGTAAATCGGAACACCTTTCCAACGCCACGAATCGACTTCTAATTGAAGGGCCGCAAAAGTTTCTGTTCTAGAATTAGGAGCCACGCCAGGTTCTTGGAGGTATCCTTTGAATTGACCGCGCACAATATTTTTTGCCGAAAGTGCTGGCATCGCTTTGAGAACTTTTACTTTTTCATCACGAATCGACTCACTATTAAGTCGGGCAGGAGGTTCCATGAGGAAGTTGGTCAGGAGTTGGAAAAGATGGTTCTCCATAACATCGCGAACCGTTCCCGTTTTATCATAAAAGCTGCCTCGGCCCTGCACGCCAAAATTTTCAGCCATTGTGATCTGAATACTCTCGATATATTCACGATTCCAAAATGATTCAGGAATGATGTTAGAAAAACGAAAGAAGAGCATGTTGTGCACAACTGGTTTCCCAAGATAGTGATCGATACGAAAGACGCGCTCTTCTTCAAAAGCTTTCAATAAAATGAGATTCAATTTTTTTGCCGATTCTAAGTCTGTTCCAAAAGGCTTTTCTACAACCAAGCGAGCCTGATCTGAAGCGCACCCAGAGCTGGCTAATTTTTCAATGACCAAACCAAACAGGAGAGGGGGAATTGCAAGGTAATGCGCAGGCCGAACGGCATTGCCGAGTTCTTTGCGTAATGCCACATAGGTGGAATCATCATGATAGTCACCATCAACGTAACGTAGGAGGCTACTCAACTTTTCCCACGCCGCAGGATCAAGTGTGCTATGTTTTTCCAAGCTATCTTTGGCACGAGCTTTGAGTTGATCAAGATTCCAGCCTGCTTTGGCAACCCCAATCACAGGAATATTTAAATTGCCTCGTTGGACCATCGCCTGCAACGATGGGAAGATTTTTTTGTAGGCTAAATCGCCTGTTGCTCCAAAAAAGACAAAAGCATCAGAAGGAAGAGTTCTCATCATGGTTGGTGTTTAAAGTTAAGAATACTGAGGGTGTTACGAAGAATGTGTATTAGAAGATGGAAGATAGGAGATAGGGGCGGAGGCCTTTGGCAAAATTTTGGAGGTTGAAGATGATAGATGGAAGATAAGATTGATTTTCTTGCTCGCAACTCATATCTACCATCTTCTATCTCCTATCTTCTAATTCTTTTTCTCCAAATGTCCTCCAAATCCAAACCTCATTGCTGAGAGAATTTTGTTTTGGAACTCAGCTTCTCCGCGAGAGCTGAAGCGGTTGTAGAGCGAGGCAGAGAGAACAGGGGCGGGAACTCCCTCGTCAATAGCAGCCTTGATGGTCCAGCGGCCTTCACCGGAATCCGAGACGCGGCCAGCAAAATTTTTTAATTCAGGATCAGCTGCAAAAGCATTCGCTGTGAGATCAAGTAACCATGATGCGATCACGCTGCCACGACGCCAGACTTCTGCAATCTCTGGAAGATCCATGTCATATTGATAATGCTCAGGATCACGAAGCGGAGTCGTCTCTGCATCGATATCATGTTTTTGTTTTCCGATATTAGCATCTTTAATGATACTCAATCCTTCAGCATAGGCTGCCATAATTCCATACTCGATGCCATTGTGAACCATTTTTACAAAATGCCCAGCGCCGTTCGGGCCGCAGTGGAGGTAACCTTGCTCTGCTGTTCCTTTGTTCGCGGGACGGCCCTCGGTGCGAGGAATCGTTCCGATGCCAGGAGCCAAACTTGCAAAAATTGGATCGAGGTGCTGAACAATTGCTTTTTCTCCGCCAATCATCATGCAATAGCCGCGCTCTAATCCCCAGACACCGCCGCTGGTTCCGACATCGACATAGTGAATTCCTTTTGCAGCAATTTCCTGAGCGCGTCGAATATCATCCACGTAGTAAGAATTTCCACCGTCAATGATGATGTCTTCTTTGCTCAAGTGAGGGAGTAGTTCATGAATTGTCGCATCAACGACGGCAGCTGGAACCATCAACCAAATAGCACGAGGTCCCTGCAATTTGGAAACCATGTCAGCGAGAGAACTAGCGCCAACAGCGCCATCCTTGACCAGGGGGTCAATCATTTTTTGAAAAGAATCGAAAACGACGCATTGATGTCCATCGCGCATCAGGCGACGAACCATACCAGCACCCATACGTCCAAGACCGACCATTCCAAGTTGCATTGTTTTTTTTGTGCTCATAAAAAGTTTAAGAGTTTAGAGGTTGAGAAGTTTAGGGGAGAAGAAAGAGTTTTAGGTAGAGAGTAACGCTTGCATGGCTGCAGGGATTCCAAGCGATGATTTAAAAACAGAAGTCCCTGCAACAAAAACCGTGGCTCCTGCTTGAGCGGCTTGGGAAGCTGTTTCTGGAATAATGCCTCCATCGACTTCAATTTCGCAAGCCAGTTTTTTTTCAGCGATCATTTGATGAACTTTTTTTATTTTGTCCAATGTGAATGATAAGAAATGCTGGTTTCCATAGCCAGGATTAACGGTCATGACCAAAACTAAATCAATTTCTGAAAGAATCGCATCTAGCACGCAAGCGGATGTCGCGGGATTGATTGCAACCCCTATTTTTTTTCCAAGCTGCTTGGCCTTTTGAATGGTGCGGTGTAAATTGTTGTTTCCTTCGTAGTGAACAATAAAAGTGTCAGAGCCTGCTGCAGCAAACTCATCCATGATCGCATCGGGATTAGTGATCATGAGATGAACTTCGAGAGGGAGCTTCGTCACCGGACGTAACGACCGAATGACTGGCTCTCCCATTGAGAGATTCGGAACAAAATGCCCATCCATCACATCGATGTGAATGCGATCAGCGCCAGCTTTTTCAACAGCTTTGACTTCATCGCCAAGTCGAGCAAAGTCAGCAGCGAGGATCGAGGGAGCGAGTTTGAATGAAGAATGATTCACAGGGATAGAAGAGATGGAAGCGATGAAGAACTTTTACGAATCTAAATGAAGTTTAACCTAAAAACGTGAATGAAAATGAGAAAGGTTGCGTAAGGAGTTTGATTTAAAAATGGTTGTAATAAGGCCGTGGCTAACCTGAACGGTTAGTGAGGCATTAGGACG
>VHCR01000208.1 GCA_016871655.1 Verrucomicrobiota bacterium | reverse complement strand
TGCTTACCTCAACCCTCAATTCCTCCACTAAAAACTAACCCTTCATTTCCAACTTTTTCATGACACTCTTTTCAATTTTACAGAAATAATGTTGCTTAACCCAGTTTCCCGAAGCATGTTCAAATTCCATGATGTTGTGAGGCATGTTTGCCATCGCATCATACGGGGAAATAAAACGATTACCCGCATCGTCTGGATTAAACATATCATCCATCGAAATGGATTCGTCAGCAATGGCAGGTCGTAGAAGTGAAGAAAATTCTTCCACAGCGAGACCAAAGGGACTCACGAAAAGAAATAAGATCCAAAATGAGAGGAGTTTTTTCAAATTTTTCAGAAAGGTAACAAAATAGGATAAGAGCGAAGCCAAGTGGACGTCACTAAAAAAGTTGTCAGAGAACAGACCTTCACATAAAATCACTACCTTAGTTACTAACTTTATGGGCAGCCCCAAATCTTCTTCGCCACAAACACGCACTGGTCTTTCTTGTCACGATGCGATTTTAAAAAAAACAGATCGCATTGCTGATTCTATTGGGTGGTCACGGAATGCGCTCATCGTCGCATCAATGGTTCATATTATTCGCATGATTGAAGACAAGTCTTACAATGCTATTCCCGACGTTGTTCTTCAAGCGCGTGCGGTTATTCATGGGGACAAAGACACCTTAAAATTCCCGGAGTCAGACTTGGAAAAGATTTTGAAGGATCATCGGAAAGAAAAGTAACGAGTGGCGAGTAGTCGCTAACGAGGATTTTTGAGATTAAAAAATCAGTTTTTCAAAATGCTTATTTTAGAAGGTTACATTTCTGAATAAGCACTCTCAAAAAACGTTGTCTCAGAATTCGCCACGCGCCACCCGCTACTTCTTCTTACGCCTCGGGAAAAGCTTCTTGAAGCGTTGCTATCAGCTCCGAAAGAATTTTACGTTCTTCAACGGCCAACTCATGGCAGCAAATACTTTTAATTTCTTGCAGCGATTCCAAAATGCTTTTCCATTCCTCGTTCAGTTCCATGTAGAGAGGGTAGTCTCGCAAAATGTAACAGAGAGGCTTGAGGCACCGTCGTTCGCACCAAACATCGATAAGGCGATTTAATTTGGGGAGAACTTTCATCATTATGTTCATAATTCAAAAAAGCTGGGGGTTAACTACCAACGTCATTGCATGACATTAGTAGTGTTGAAAGGTTGAAAAGTTGAAGGGTTGAAAAGTTTAGCCAGCATATTTCACGGAGATTCGTTGCGAGGCGCAGCAGAATCAACGCGAAGTATTAGGGTTAGAAGTACCATGTTGATAGTTCTTAAAACTCTTAAACTCTCAAACTGACTAGCAATAATGCGTTGGTAGTCATCTAGGGGTTCAAGACAACAAGCGCAGCATAATAATAGGCATCGGCCGATGCGAGGCCTTGCCTTTGAGCCGTGCTTGGCTAGCAATTAACATGCAGTTGATGTGCTAGGAAAAAACAGCAACCATTCAAACGCTTAAAAAGAACGTGCTCTCTTAGAAATGTTAGGTAACAAGGGAAGTTGAAATTGCACTCGATCTTCTCAAAAAATGAGATCTTATTTCACGAAGAGTGCCAAACCTCAGCTTCCATTTTTTATATCAACGATCACTAAGCGATCAAACGCACGATTTAAGTTATCAAACAATCACGGTGATTTGTCATGAATGAGAGGAGGGGGAATATTAATCCTTCATGACATCACCACCTTTCATGCAGCGATCTGTACAGCTCGTTGACGCGGCTGCCAATAAATATTCCTTCCGTCATATTTTGGGGACATCCCCATTTGGGCGGCGTTGCAATTTCTTAATCCTGCATTGAAACAGATTTGGTTCATAAGAACTACAAGTAACTAATAGTAATATAATGTAACTATAATTGTTAATGTCAACATCAAATTTTTATTCCACAACAATTTTAGGCTGTAGGTGGTAGGCTGTAGGCTGTAGGCTCTCTTGAAATTCTATGGATTTTCTTCAGCCTTCAGCCTTCAGCCTTCAGCCGGCTTTTCCTCCCATCGATCTTACGAGTGACGATTTTTTTATGAGTCAAGCGCTGCGCCAGGCAGTGAAGGCCTACGAAGCCGAAGAAGTTCCCGTAGGCGCGGTTGTTGTGCATCGAGAACGAATCATTGCGCGCGCCTACAACCAAGTCGAGACGTTGAAAGATGCCACGGCGCACGCTGAGATTTTAGCAATCACGCAAGCGGAGCAAGCGCTTGGCGACTGGAGACTCAACGAATGTGATCTTTACGTCACCAAGGAACCGTGCCCCATGTGCGCAGGAGCGTTGGTCAACGCGCGTGTGCAGCGGGTGATTTTTGGCTGTCACGATCCCCGTGGTGGTGGAGCAGGTGGGCTACTCAACATTCTTCAAATGCCTACGCTCAATCATCGCTGTGAGATCAGAAGCGGTGTCCGTGAGGAAGAGTGTGGGCGTTTATTAAAAAATTTCTTTAGCGAAAAAAGAAACCTCAAGTAGACTAAAGATATGAATGCAACTGAACCCAATGCCGTTCCTTTTAATGGATTTGATTTAATGCACTCCACCAGTTTTTCTCAAGAGAATGATGAAAAAGAGGCGATAGCAGCAGCTGAGGATGCTGAGTTTCAAAAGGTTCCAATTTCGCTTCAGCAAAAACATATAGCAGCAGACTATGACCAAGTACACTTAAACATGATGAGAGAAAAAGGACATCATCCCCTCGAAAGAAAGCCATTTGTTTTTCAACAAGGGAACAAAACCCTTTCCAAGGATGACCATATCCGGGAAATCAAACAGAAGAGCGATCAATCAGGTTTTTAGCATTCAGCACGATGACCTTGGGGTGATGAGTGGCAGCCGCTGCAACGTCCATCCAAGCATAGGACATGATCGTAAGACGATCGCCGATTTGACCTAAATGTGCTGTGGCGCCGTTGAGTTCAATCGCACCAGAGCCTTCTTTGCCGTAGATGACATAAGTTTCAAAACGTTCTCCATTTCCCATGTTGCCTACGAGAATTTTTTCATAGGGAAGCAAGCCGACAGCCTGAGCAAGATCGGAAGCGATTGTTAAACTTCCTTCGTAGTCCAAAGAAGCGCCTGTCACACAAGCGCGGTGAATTTTTGATTTGAGGAGACACAAGTTCATGGGATAAACAGGTTATAGGTTATAGGTTGAAGGTTACAGAAAAAATTTCTTTTTAAAAACTCTTTGGCTTTTCTTTGTGTTCTTTGCATTCTTTTGCAGTTATTTTTTCTAACATGAAACTTCTCATCATCGGTTCTGGCGGGCGTGAGCATGCGCTGCTTTGGAAATTAAAACAAAATGCTCGTA
>VHCR01000207.1 GCA_016871655.1 Verrucomicrobiota bacterium | reverse complement strand
AGATGCTTTGGCCGAAGAAGAGGAAATGCAAGAGGGCTCCGCCGAAAATAAAGAGGAGCCAATTGCAAAGGCTATTCCGAATCGTCGTACAGGTGAGGAAGAAATTATTGTTCCTAAACACATGCCTTTCATTGTTGTGATTGTCGATGAGCTTGCTGACTTGATGCAGACAGCACCTGCGGATGTGGAGTCAGCGATCGCTCGGATTACTCAGATGGCACGTGCAGCTGGTATTCACATGATCGTAGCGACTCAAACGCCGCGTGCTGATGTTGTCACCGGAATTATCAAGGCGAATATTCCAACGCGCATCGCTTTCCAAGTCGCTTCCAAGATCGATAGTCGCGTCATTCTTGATGCCAACGGTGCGGAGCGCCTCTTGGGACAAGGTGACATGCTTTACCTGCCACCGGGAAGTGCTAAGGTTACTCGCGCGCAAGGTGTCCTCGTGACGGATGAGGAGATTGGAAAAGTTGTCGACTTTTTAGCAACTCAAAGTCAGCCAGCTTTTGAATCGAGTATCACGGAAAAATTATCAAATACGACAATGCCTGAGGAAGATATTACAGACGAAGAAGAAGAGCTTGTAACCAAATGCCTCGAAATTATTCGTCAGGAAAAACGTGCCTCTACCTCAATGTTGCAGCGCCGCTTGCGGCTTGGTTATACGCGAGCAGCGCGTATTGTTGATATTTTGGAACAACGAGGCATTCTTGGCCCTAAAGATGGAGCGCGTGATCGTGAAATTCTTATCGATATTGAAAGTTTGTAAAACCAACTTTCAATTTTATGTTCGTTGCTGGAGGAATTTTTTTTCCTCAACAAATCTATCTTTTGATTTGGGGAAAAAGTTTCAAGAGGCGCGTGAAGAAAAAAAACTTTCTATTGATGAAGTTGCTTCAAAGCTTTTTGTTCCTTGTGCTGTTATTGAAATGCTCGAGAAAGGAAAGGGTGATGGAAAGACTATGCCTTTTTTGCTTCGCCCTGGTTATGATAGGCTAATTGCTGCGGCTTATGCGAGATTGCTTGGTCTTAATATGAAGGAGATTTCTTCGTTCCTTCCTCCACCAGCATCTTTAAATTCTTCGACTTTTGTTAAAAAATTAAGCCCATTACAGAAGGGACCTCGAAAGCCTTATTTTATAAGGCAGGAGCAGCATCTCACCTATACTTTAAATGATGTGAAGTCATTTTTATTAAAAATGGTCAAAGCGATCCTTTTTGTTGTGATTTTATTTTATCTTTGGAATTTTCTTAGGCATCTGGGAAGAGTAATTTTTTAAATCACAGATATACCAATGACGGATGAATTTTAGGAAAATTATACGCAGGAATTTTTAGCGCTAGCAAGGCGTCAGAGCGTGCTGCTACCGAGGTAACAGTAGCGATGACAACGCTGCTAGCGCTAAAAATAACAAGTAGAAATTCCTAAAATTCATCCGTCATTGGTATACAATTTACTTTCTTGTTATGATAAGGCACAATCATTTTGTATGAATTCTTCTTCCATTGTTTCTCCTAAACGCAAAATTGGCTTAGTGAGTCTCGGCTGTGCCAAAAATCTTGTCGATGCTGAGATTCTCCTTGGCAATGCTGCACAACATGGTTATGAACTGACACGTGAAAATGATGAGGCTGACGTTGTCTTGATCAATACGTGTGGCTTCATTGATCCTGCGAAGGAAGAGAGCATCAATGCTATTTTAGAAACGCATCGTCGACGACTGCACGGAGCTAAGCCTGGCCAAAAGCTGGTGGTAGGAGGATGTCTCTCACAGCGTTACTCTACGAATCTAGCAGAACAACTTCCAGAAGTTGATGCCTTCTTAGGTCTTGATGAAATTTCCAAAGCTGGAGAAATTTTCAATCAGCTTTTTGATGAAGAAAAGGTGGAAGGTCCTCAAGTCACGGTTTCACGCCGCGCTGCTTATATTCCTGATTTTGACACGCCACGCGTCCGTTTAACAGCTGGCCACACAACCTACGTGAAAATTGCTGAAGGATGTAATCATCCTTGTTCCTTTTGTGTGATTCCGCGAATGCGCGGACGCCATCGAAGCAGGACAATCGAATCAGTTGTGAAAGAAGTAGAAGGACTCGTTGCATCAGGAGTGAAAGAAATTAATTTGGTGAGTCAAGACACGACCTATTTTGGAATGGATCTTTGGGAAGAAAAAGCAGGGCCACGTCAACCGGTTGATGAGACGCGTGGAGCCAGTCTGGTGGGACTACTCGATGCACTTGGAAAAATTCCTGGCGATTTTTGGATTCGCTTGCTTTACACGCATCCTGCGCATTGGAGCGATTCGTTGATCGCAGCGATTGCGCGCAATCCCAAAGTGACTCGCTACATCGACATGCCGCTCCAGCATATTCACGAGGAGATGCTCTCGGCGATGCGCCGCGAAACGGGACGCGAGCATATTGAAAATTTGATCCAACGTTTGCGCGCGGGCATTCCTGATCTCACGATTCGCACAACGTTCATCGTCGGCTTTCCAGGCGAGACCGAAGAACATTTTAGCTCGCTCCTCGATTTTATTCGAGAGACGCGATTTGAACGCTTGGGTGTTTTTGCTTATTCACGAGAAGAAGAATCTCGCGCAGCCAAGATGCCAAACCAAATTCATGGAAAAACAAAACAGCGTCGTCTTCGCGAAGCGATGTTACTGCAGCAGCAAATTGCGCGTGAGTGGGCCGAGGCTCAAGTTGGTAAAACCATCAAAGTTCTTGCTGACACACCGCTCCTAGGCCGCACAGAAGGGGATGCGCCCGACGTCGATTGCCGCGTTCATTTTACCAAGCCAGTGACGGCTGGGGGTTTTGTGGAGTGCACAATTACGGGAACTCAAGATTATGATTTGGTGGCAACGCTCCCATAAGGCTGATGGCTGAAGACTGAAGGCTCCCGTAAGGCCTTCGGCAAAGAAAAAAACAACACTTCAATTTTTCAAAAAATGTTAATTTTAATTTCTCTTAATCTTCCGCTTTTAGCCTTTAGCTTTTCATCTCTACAACTTGATATTTTCCAGTTTTCAAGACATCAACTCAACAAGTTCACACTCCGGACAAACTCTAGTATATGAACGAAACAAAAATCCTTTCACTCATTCGTGCGCTCGATGCGATGCCGTTTTTAGAAATGGTATTGTGCGTGATGGGCAGCGTGATCGCGCTCGCCTGCGTGGTGATGTTGGGAATGCATTTTTTTCGCAGGTCAGATTTAGAATCATTGCGAGGATTTGGATACATCGGAAATGATGTGATCGCGGGCGTCTTTGGATTGCTGCTCGCTTTTTTGATCATCTCGATGTACGAGAGCAATAAAAATGCTGCTGAAAGCGTGGACAAG
>VHCR01000206.1 GCA_016871655.1 Verrucomicrobiota bacterium | reverse complement strand
TCACACGCCCCAACCAAGCGCCTCTGGCGTGACCGGCCAGCGAATGGCAGTCATTCCTGCGCCTTGAGGGTGAGGGACTGTTTCTGGCTTCCCATTTTTTCCTGCACGCACTTCTATACCGCTGTAAATATTGGTTCCAAAAAAATCGATCGGCTGTGAAATTAATTTCATATCGCCTTCATGGATCTTCGGAACGGCCTTGCCAAAGGCTTTCCAAGCATCTTTTGGATATTTTCCAAAAACAACCGGATCGCCCCACCAAGTGTTGCTCCAGACAGAAATTTTATTTCCGTTGTTAAGGCGCGATACGGTTTCATGATCAAACATCGCCTTCCGAGCCGCTTCAACGTCGCTCTTTTTTTCTGTTGAAGGAAAAGCACTGACAGCAACAGGAGCCCAGCCGATCGTCGGCTTGGTTTTTGCCGAAGAGCGCAAGACTTGCACAGCGCGGCCGTGAGAGAGGAGCACATGATGACTCGCGCGCAAGACCTCGCGGAGGCCCAATTTATCACCGGGCGCGTGGATGCCAAATTCCATGCCGAGTCCCACAAAACATTGTGGCTCGTTGAGCGTCATCCAATGCGAGACTCGATCGGAGAGGCGATCAACAACGATCGAGGTGTAATCGGCAAACCATTCAGCGCTGTCGCGGTTGAGCCAGCCGCCACGGCAATATAGTTCGTGAGGAAAGTCCCAATGGAAAAGGGTGAGCCATGGCTCAATGCCTGTTTTTAAAAGTTTATCAATGAGTCGATCGTAAAACGAGAGGCCCTTTGCATTGACTTTTCCTCTGCCAGCGGGGAGTAGGCGTGGCCACGAAACAGAAAGGCGATAAGCTTGAAGGCCGATTTTTTTCATCAATCCGATGTCATCTTTGTAGCGATGATAGTGATTGCAAGCGATCTCTCCCGTATGTCCTTGCCAGACACGGCCTGGCTGTTCGCACATCATGTCCCAGACGGAAGGACCTTTTCCATCTTCGTGAGCAGCTCCTTCGATTTGATAAGAGGCTGCTGCGGCGCCCCAGGTGAAGTTTTTTGGGAAACTCATAAATTAGATAGAAACGAGTAATGGATGCAATATCAACGATCGCTGGATCCTCGCCTTCGCGAGGATGAGGCTGCAAAGGAGCGTCACTCAAACTTGTAACTCAAATTTCATCGCTTCGCGATGGCGTGGGCAGGAAAGGATTCGAACCTTTGAAGGCGTAAGCCAGTGGATTTACAGTCCACCCCGTTTGGCCACTTCGGTACCTACCCGTTTTGAAGCCATTAAGATTGCAATGAGAAAGGGGCTCTCGTCGATAAAAAAATTTACTTATAGTGTATTAAATTAAAAAGGGCATGTTAGAAGCGCTGAAATTTATACACTATAGAAGGCAATATTGGCTGTGATAAAAAGGAATCTTTGATCGATTACTCAGGATGGAAATGGAATCCTCAGAGAGACAAAAATGGTCAGGCTATTTCTGTCGCGCTTGATCTGCCAATCACGGTTGTGAAAGATCAAAATCAATCTCAAGATGCCTCTAGTCCTGCTGAAGTAGCCCAACAGCCGTCTCAAAACTAGCTTTGTCGCTGATGCTGATAACTTCCGTCCCTTTGCGGATGCGGTTGACGAGCCCGGCGATAACACCGCCAGGGCCAAGCTCGAGAAAGCGTGTGCATTTTTCTTGATCGATTAAATATTCGATGGTCTCTGTCCAACGAACCGAGCCTGTGACTTGATCAGCGAGTGCTGAGCGAATTTCTTCGGTAGAAGACGTTGGACGTGCATTGATGTTACTGATGACCGGAACGCGCGGCATGGTGAGCATCGTCTCTGCAAGAACAAGTCCAAGCTGTTCGCGGGCTGGTTGCATGAGGCGGGAATGAAAAGCGCCGGCGACTGTAAGTTCAATCGCTTTGCGTGCTCCGTGATCTTTGGCGATGCTGATGGCATGAAGAATTTTTTCTTTTTCTCCTGAGATTACAATTTGTCCCGGCGAATTAAAGTTAGCGACATCGACATCCGCTGTCGCTGCGAGGGCGCGAACTTGTTCTTCACTAGCTCCAATAATGGCAGCCATGGTTCCGCTGGTGCCTTCGCAAGCCTCTTGCATGAACTGAGCTCGCTGCATGACGAGTTTCAGACCCGAGGTAAAATCAAATGTTCCTGCAGCTGCGTGAGCGGTGAATTCGCCTAATGACAATCCCGCCGTTGCATGAAAAGTAAAATTGGGAACTTTTTCTTTTAAAAGAGCAAGGATCGCAAGCCCATGGACGTAGAGCGCAGGCTGGCAGACCGCCGTTTGAGTGAGCTGTTCGGCAGGTCCTTCAAACATGGTTTTAGAAAGCTCCATGTCTAAGGTTGCATCTGCTTGTTGAAAAAGAGCAGCGGCGTTAGAAAAGTTAGCGGCAAGGTCCTTGCCCATACCAACGGCTTGGGCTCCTTGACCGGAGAAGAGAAGTGCAGTGCGGTGTGACATAAAAATTAACAGAGGTAAAAAGAATAGCGAAAATTAACAGGGATGGAAGTGATAAAAGGGATGATGAGAAAAGGATATCCCTTCTATCCCTGTGAATTTTCTTCAGAAAAATTTTTCAACATCTCGTGAGACATTTTCTTTTCCGTCTTCGCACCGAGTTCTTTAAGGCGAGAGGCTGTTGAGATGATATTACCGCGCTGTGTGGAGAGACGAGCGATGGCGTCGTCTTGAGTGGTGAGGGCTTTTGCTATTTGTGTTCGCGCATTGAGGAGGTCGTTGACAAAATCGACGAAGCGGTCGTGCAAGACACCTCCGAGGCGTGCGATTTCCAAAACATTTTTGGTCTGCTTTTCCACTTTCCAAAAATTATGAATGGTCCGCAGCGCTGCGAGGAGTGTGCTTGGCGTGACGAGAATGATACGGTGAGCAAAGGCAAATTCGAAAAGCTGAGGATCGGCTGTCAGCGCGGCTCCGAAGGCTGGTTCGATCGGAAGAAACATCATTGTCATCTCGGGGGTTTTGCTGGGAAAAAGATCAGGATAACCTTTTTCAGCAAGCGACTTGATGTGCGTGCGCACGGCTGTGGCGTGAGCGGTCAAGGCTTGCTGACGTTCTGATTCTTTCAGCGCATTACAAGCTCGTTCGTAGTCAACGAGAGAAACTTTGGAATCGATCACGATGATGCGATCCTCAGGAAGATGAATGATGGCGTCAGGACGGAGACGATCGGTGGTCGTGACTTGAGTTTCAAACTCGCGTCCCCGCTCGAGGCCTGAAAGTTCAAGCGTTCGTTCTAAAATGAGCTCGCCCCAAGCACCGCGTCGTTGGGATTTTCCTTGGAGCGCCGAAGCTAAATTTTGCGCATCGGTGGAGAGTTGATTGTTAAGCTGAGAAAGTTGT
>VHCR01000205.1 GCA_016871655.1 Verrucomicrobiota bacterium | reverse complement strand
GAGCCACGACATCGAGCGCCGTAATGCAGACACCCCAAAGAATCGGAATATGAAAAAGCAAATTCAATGCAATCGCAGATCCAATAACTTCTGCTAAATCACAAGCGGCAATTGCCAACTCACAAATGAACCAAAGGAAAAAACTGACACGAGGTGCATAATGCTCACGACAGGCTTGGGCCAAATCTCGTCCTGTCACGATCCCAAGTCGTAAAGAAAGAGTCTGGAGGAGCATCGCCATCAAGTTGGAGATGAGAATAACGCAGAGGAGGGAGTAGTTGAATTGTGCCCCGGCAGCTAAGTCGGTGGCCCAGTTACCAGGGTCCATGTAGCCAACGGCCACTAAAAAACCAGGACCTGTGAAAGCTAATAATTTTCTCCAAAAACCTGAATTTGGAGAGATGTGAATGGTGCGGTGGGCTTCGGGTAAGCTTTTGCTCAAATCTGATATTTCTTCTCCAAGTGAATTCATGCTCGTCACGGTAACACAAAAAATTAGGTTAGGCTAATTATTTTTTGAAAAACTATAATTCTTTTCTTCTATTAAAAAGTAGGCTACGTTCCATCCATGACTGCATCATCCCGTTCTTCAGCAGCAGTAGAAGATTATCTCGAGAGAATACTCGAGCTCATGACCACAAAAGGTTATGCGCGTGTCGTTGATATTGCTGCGAGCCTCCAAATTTCCCAAGCCAGTGTGACTAATATGCTGCAGCGCCTTGACGCAGAGGGTTTCATTAATTATGAAAAGTATCGCGGTCTCATGTTGACGGAATCAGGAGAGGCTGTTGCTCGAGCCATTGCGCAGCGACATGAATTGCTCACCGATTTTTTAACGCTTTTAGGAGTTCCTTCTGAAGTTCGAGAGCATGATATTGAAGGAATTGAGCACCACATGAGTCCATCGACGTTACTCGCTATTGAATCGCTCACCATGGAATTGAAAAAGCATCCGATGCTGTTAAAAAAAATCCAAGGAGCCCAGAAAAAAAGGAGGAGTCGTGGACCTCTTCGATCCGAAGAATAAAAAAGCGGAAACTTTTTTAAGGCAGAGTAACTATGCGAAAGTTTATGCAGAAAATCTGAGCGTGGGTTTGCGACGCTTAGCTCCACGGCTTTGGAATCGGCTTTCTGATTGTACGCAAGCATGCTCCTTCTATTTGATAGAAGCAAAAAATGGTCTTTTAGAAGTTCCTCTTCTCAAGGCCATGATCGAGCGGCGAGGCTCGATGACAGAAATTTATCTCACTTGCCAAGGAACTTCAGCAGGGATGAGGGAAGAATTTTCTCAACGTGCCATAGAAAGTGGACTCAAGAATTTCAGCATAGAATATCAAGTTATACGATTTGAAGAACCATTGTACATACAGCCGCGTGTCAACATTGCGATAGCTCCTTACGAGTGGCTCGATATTACCTCTTGGAAAAACACTCCCAGAGAACACAATTCTTTAGTGAAGTTTAGAAATAGTCTTCATCACAATGGTGTTGGAGTAATGGTGTTTCCTTGTTTGGCATGCGATCGATTTTTGTTATTACAAAAATGGGGTAGATCTTCTTCTCTCATTGCTGGAGAAGAAGTCGTCGAAGAACTGTTGTATCATGAGATACGCCATCAGGCTTATATCGTAGAAACAAAAGTTAATACCGAATCCTGTTTTCAAGAAAGTCACTTTGATCCTACAGAACAAGGGGAGCTACTCCTTTCTTACTTGCTGCACGTCGACTGGAAATCATTGTCAGAGCAAATTAAAAAGAATATTGGAATAAAAATCACGGAACTAAGAGCTCATTACGGAAAACCACAAATGATCCTCCAGCATTTGTTTGTTTGGATTTTCCCTGGAACTCCTCGCAAGCGTGATGTGGAACTCGTCACGGACGAGAGTTTAAGTGGCTAGTTGAAGTTGAAGTTAAGACTAGCCTTCGGCGCAAAAGTAAAAAATCTTTTTTATTCGCGAAGCGCACAAAACTTAAACTCAAACTTTAAACTTAAACTATCGCTTTGCGATGGAATCGCAAAGCGATTTGCTCGGGGGGGGACTCGAACCCCCATGGATTGCTCCACTAGATCCTAAGTCTAGCGCGTCTGCCAATTTCGCCACCCGAGCGAGAGAAAGAAAGAAAATAGCCACAAAAGAATACAAAGAACACAAAAAAATACAATTTTTCCTGTAGCCTCTAGGCTGTAAATGTGCCCTTGTCCCCACGAAAGGGGGGGTGTAGCCTGAATGCATGCACGTCATCATCACCTGCGGTCCTGGCTGTGAGCCGATCGATCAAGTTCGTTTTATTTCTAATTTTTCTACGGGTGAGCTTGGGAGCCTCTTGGCTGCTGAGTTACAGCGTCATGGTTTTGAGGTGATTCTCTTGCGTAGCAGGCTAGCTACCTATCCGATGGCAGAGAATGTTGAGGTGATTCCTTTTTCAACCAATGATGAGTTGGCGAAAATTTTTGAAGAGCTTTCCGCAAAAGAAAATATTCGAGCCGTTTTTCATGCTGCTGCTCTTTGTGATTATCGTGTAGAAAAAATTATAGGAATGAATGGAGGGGAACTCTCATTGGGAAAAATTCCGACCAGCATTGGGCGTGTGAATTTGACGTTGGAACCGAGCCTGAAAATCATTTCCAAATTGCGCGAGTGGTTTCCTGAGGCTCGCCTTGTGGGATGGAAATATGAAGTTGATGGAACCCGGGAAGAGGCTTGCGCCAAGGCGCAGCAGCAGATTGAAAAATATCAGCTTGATGCCTCAATTGCGAATGGACCTGCGACCAAAGGGAATTTCGATGTAATATTCCCAGATAAGTTAACCCATACGCGTTCTTCTAAGAAAGAGCTTGTTCGTTTTCTCAGGGAATGGCTTTCAGAAAATTTATTTCATTAATTGTAATCCGAAAGGAACAAACACTGAAAAATCTTTGTGATTAGCTGTAGCAAGGCGTGCTTGTTGCAAAATTGCTGTTGCTGCAATCATAGCATCTACGCGCAAACGTCGTGCCCGCTTTGCTGCATTAAAGAGACGTGCTGCCTCCAAAGCATGAGCGTTATCAAAGGGAATAATGCCTTCTGTGAAAAAAGAGGCTATCGTTTTAGCTTGTTCTTTGGTAACAGGGCCGCAGAGAAATTCATGCCAAGCAATTGAAGAGGTCATTAATTTTTCTCCTGCTCGATACCATTTGATTACTGACTTTGATTCCTGCGTTTCTGGATCAAGTGCGAGAATAAGGTAGTTAGTATCAAGAAGAATCAAGAGGCCCTCCAATGTTTTCTATCTTGATAGACTTCTTTTAAATAAGCTGATCCTGCCTTTTTAGAAAGGCCCCTACCAGAGGTATGAAGTTTCTTCAGCATGCTCACGGGGTCAGGTT
>VHCR01000204.1 GCA_016871655.1 Verrucomicrobiota bacterium | reverse complement strand
GCCAGCTGGTTACCATTTGGAATTAACCAAAAATGGAGTTCATTCTCCATTGCCGGGGGACTACATTTTAAAACCGGAAGACATCGGCCATGTTCGCGCAGTGATCGATAGTTTTTGGGGAATGGTGTTTAACCCGTCGTCGATGCAGCGTCTCTCACATGTTGTTTTAGGGGCATGGCTCACAGGAGCTTTTTTAGTCATCAGCGTGAGTGCTTATTATCTTCTTCGTGGAAGACATCGTGTTTTTTCAGAGGCTTCGTTAAAGGTCGGTGTCATTTTTGCAGCAGTAGCCTCTCTTCTTCAAATGGTCAGCGCTGATAGCACGGCACGTGGTGTTGTCAAAAATCAACCAATCAAGTTGGCTGCGATGGAAGGAGTTTATCAAACCGTTCCTTACACGCCGATGAATCTGTTTGGTATTGTTGATACAAAACAACAAAAGGTTTACTCACTTCAAATTCCAGGATTACTCAGTTTCTTGTGTTTTCATGATTTTGAAAAGCCAGTGACTGGGTTGAATGAACTTCCTTCAGATGATTTTCTTGCTGCTCGTCATCCCGGAAAATCAGCGCAAGAACTCGCAGTCTTGCGCCCCAGCTATTGGCCGCAGATTGGTGCTGTTTTTCAAATGTATCATCTTATGATCATCGTCGGATCGATGGCTTTTGCAGGAGCTTTTCTTTCGCTGTTATTGCTCGTTAAAGGATGGTTGTTCCGTATAGATTCTTTTTGGATTCGCTGCTGGCTGTTCTTACTCATTTTTTCAGTGCTCGGTCCACAAATTTGCAATCAAGCAGGATGGTTTACTGCAGAGCTAGGACGACAACCGTGGATTGTCTACAATCTTTTAAAAACCTCACAGGCCCTTTCTGCAAAAGTTTCCTCCGATCAAGTCCTCGGATCACTCTTCCTCTTTTTTGCAATCTATGCCCTCCTTTTTTTCGCATTTCTCTACTTGCTCAATTTAAAAATTCAACATGGTCCTGACGATCCGGAAGAAGATCCTGAAGAACCAACAGAAAACCGCTCGCTCCTTTCGCAATTAGTTTTGGGAACCGATGACTCGCGAGCTTCTTCGTAAAATAAAGTAATGAGTAGTGAGTAGCGGGTAGCGAGTATTTTTAGTCTGAAATAAAATCGGTTTTTACGAAAATATATTTTTAAAGACCCTATTTTTAAACCAAATATTGATAGGACATATTGACTCAGAAACTGCCACTTGCTTTCGCCACCCGTTATTCTTTTTATCCCTTTCATCGCTGTGAATTCTTTTTTATGAACTACGAACTACTAAACAACTACTACCCGACGATTTGGTACATTCTCGTTGGTGTTCTTTTCACCGGATATGCGATGCTCGACGGTTTTGATCTTGGCGTAGGGGCATTGCATCTTTTTGTGAAGAACGATCACGATCGTCGGATTTTTCTCAATGCGATTGGCCCGGTCTGGGATGGAAATGAAGTCTGGCTTGTTGTTGGAGGAGGTGCGCTCTTTGCAGCCTTTCCGGGAGCCTATGCGACGGTCTTTTCAGGATTTTATATGCCGTTCATGCTCCTCTTAGTCTCGCTGATTTTTCGCGCAGTAGCTATTGAGTTTCGCAGCAAAGAGCCTTCAAAACTTTGGAGAGAAACCTGGGATATTTTGTTTTCGGTCGGAAGTATTTTATCTTCCTTTGTAATTGGAGTTGCCCTTGGCAATATCACGCGCGGTATTCCTTTGGATAGTAATGGAGAATTTGTTGGAACGTTTTTCGGTCTTTTTAATCCTTATAGTCTTTTTCTCGGATGCACTGTTGTCGTTCTTTTCGCCATGCATGGAGCCATTTATCTTACCATGAAAACGGAAGGAGCTTTGCAAGAGCAAGTGAAGCAATGGGTGCCAAAGTTGATCTTCCTTTTTGTTGCGTGCTATTTTATTTTTAATGCATCAACGCTTTTTGATTCGCCTTATTTGGCTAAAGTTGTTTTTTCACGGCCTATTATTTTTGTTGTTCTGGCGCTTGATATGCTCGTTTTGCTCAGTGTTTGGCTGCTGATCAAGGCAGGGAAAGAGTTTCAGGCATTTCTTTTTTCCTGCCTCATGATGGTATTGCTCATGATGACGTTTGGAATTTCTTACTACCCCAACATGGTCCTTTCGTTTCCAAATCCTGAAAATAGTTTGACGATTTACAATTGTGCTTCCACCACCAAAACACTCAGCATTCTCTCGCTCATCGTGGTGATCGGTGTTCCCATGGTCGTGACTTACACGACGAGTATTTATTGGATTTTCCGCGGGAAGACGAAGCTCACTGACACAAGTTATTAGAGAATTTTCAAAATTTCTGTAGTCGCATCTTAAAAATGCCATCACTCCAAAAGCCAAATTTTAAAAAAAGAATTACTGATGCCAATTTTCATGAGTGGCTTGCCACGACACGCGATTGTTGCAATGTCGTTTTTTTTGCCGTTGATTTGAAGCCTTATGATGAGGAGCTCGCGGCCTTATCGCATGCGACACATCATCAAGAGTCAGCTATTTTTTTGGGATGTCATATTGGTCCTCGCTTAGCTCATCTTTTGACGCATCATCATGCTATTGTTTTTCCTGAGATCCCCGGGAAGCCTTACCAACTCTATCGAAAGAGCCTCTATAGCATCGAAGAGCTTTTCGCAGGATATTCGGCAGAAGTGCCAGAAAGCTACCACAAGACACTTTATTGGCGCATTTATCTCGATAAAAAAGAGGTTGCCAACGATGAAAGAAATTTTTTTTCATTACCACTTACCGCGCTAAGCACTGAAGAACATTTTGCTCGCAGTCTCCATGATCATTTTATTCAAGAGCAACTTTATCTTTATTTAGAAAACTTAAAGCATCCTCGCCATCGAGGAATTGTAGGCTTCATGGGGGGGCATCGCGTTTTGCGTAGTTCATCGATCTATTTTGAGGTTGCAACTCTTTGTCGTCGATTGACGAGGGATGGCTTTTTAATTGCTTCGGGAGGTGGTGAGGGATTGATGGAAGCAGCTAATCTTGGTGCTTGGTTAGCACCATTGCCTGATGAAGAATTAAAAAAAACGATTGCGATGCTGAGTATCGATGGCGCCAATTCATCGAGTGATCCTTTGTGGCTTAGCACTGCTTGGAATGTCAGAAATAAAACGTTGCACGCTGATCTCAAGTTACGGCGCAGTTTAGGTATTTTTACGTGGCAATTTGAACAACAAAATATTTTTGCCACGAATATTGCCTGTTTTTTTGATTATGAATTGAGAGAAAAGACGCTCATTGCCATTGCTAAACAAGGATTAATCTATGGTCCAGGAAGTGTGGGGACGTTCGAAGAAATCTTCCGAACGGCTTATCAAAATCATTACACTAAAAGTAAGTATTGTTA
>VHCR01000203.1 GCA_016871655.1 Verrucomicrobiota bacterium | reverse complement strand
CTAAACGTGCTACACTTAATCCCTTTAAACTTCAGCAACAACTAGAACAAAAACTTCGCCAGCTGCATTATTTGCTACGTTCAATTCGTCCTACGGACTCCTTGAACTTCGCTTCTAATGCAGCTACCTTAAACATAACCTCGGTGTCATGATTTATGAGGCAACGTTCTCTTACTTTCTTCTACCCTCGGGTGTCATTTACTTTTGAGGCAACAAGTCTTTCATAATGTCGGTAGATACATAGAGGAGGTTCCATTAAAAATCATCCGGCTTTTTCACATGGAAAAGTTGGAATTTTTTCTTTTTAGGAGTTGGCGATGGCTTGGGTTGCAATTTACCTTCAAGTTCCTTAGCTCGTTTGCCAAGGTTAGATTGAGCTCCTTCAGCATTGCTTGCTTTTTGCATCGAGAAGTTAGAGTCAACGACGATAGGTTGAATCATGACAACGAGTTCATGGCGTTTTCGTTGTTTATGCGTGCTTCCTCCCAGGATAGCACCAATGACTGGAATGTCCTTAATGAAAGGAATGCCCTTTTCGTCAACTTCTTTACTCTCCGAAATGAGTCCTCCAAGCACAATGGTAGAACCGTTTGGAATGCGAACACTGGTGGTCAATTGTTGTGTGTTAATAGTTGGAGCATTAACTTGATTCTTTTCATTAATAGCAGTATCAGTGAGGTTAACTGTTTGATTTTGCTGACCGATAATCAGGTTGATTTCTTTGTCAGAATTAATCAAAGGAATCACTTCCAATTTTAAAAGAACATCTTGATAGGTGATATTAGAATTCAAGGAGTTCGCTGTATTTGTAGCTGTAGAACCGGCAACAACGCTTGTTAATGAGGAAGAAATATAAGGAATTTTTTGTCCTGAAAGAATCGTTGCTTTGCGATTGTTGCTTGTGTAGACCGTAGGACGTGAGATCATGCGAAATTTTCCAGTGCTTTCTAAAAATTTAGTATAGACATCCAAGGAACCACCGATAGAACCAAACAAGGTCAGACCTCCTGCGCCCGCATTGCTGAGCGCGTCGCCGGCAGCTTTAGCAGCATTATTAATAGCTCCGGCGCCCAATCCGGCAGCTTGTCCGATAGTGTTAAACAAAGCCGGTGCAGCTTCTGCACCAAAAGTGTTCATGAGGGCATTGAATCCCTGGTAGTGGAAAAGGTAGCTAGCGCCATAGTCCATTCCTTCATCGAGTGTCATTTCACCGATGACAGCGGCAAGATAGACTTGTTGTGGACGATGGTCAAGCAGGTCGATGATTTGCCGGGCTTTGATTTTGGTTTCAGGCGGGCCGTAAACGATGATGCTATTGGCTGTTGGATCGCCAATGAGGCTGCTGGAGCCGATGATAGCTGATTGAGGGGGCTGAAGTTGAGGGGCGCCGTTAAGAAGATCTGCTCCGGTAGAGCCAGAAGCACCCGAAGAGCCAGTCGTACTCGAACTTCCGCCTAATGGATTAGAAGAGTTATTGTTATTGTTAGAATTATTATTTGCAAAGGGGTTTTGAGAATTTTGTTGTTGCGTTTTGTTTTGGTTGTTTTGCGTATCGTCATCTTTGTTTTTGAGTTGATCGACCAGCACAGGAAAAACATCAGTCACCGAAACATAATTAAGGGGCCTTACGAGCGGCTGTTCGAGTTGAACGGCTTGGTCAAGCTTGGAGATCAACTCGCGAATGTAGCGATAATTTTCTGCTTTCGTGACAAGAAGAATGCGATTCGTCCGTTTGTCTGGAATGAATTGAACCTTGCCGCTGAAGATTCGAGTCTCCTCATCTCCAGAGGAGCTTACCACAGGTGCTGGAGCAGGTTGTTGATAGGGAGAGGTAGGCGTCTTCGGTGTTTGAGGAGCACTGCTCTCTTTTCCTCCAAAAATTTGATTCAAGGTTTCTACCGTTTTTTCAGCATCAGCGCGCTGTAATGGAATAAATTCCGTGATGATTTGTGATGGCTCCCGATCGATGATTTGGAGGAGAGCTAATGATTTTTGAATGACTGGGGTTTTATCAGTGATAACAATCGCACTAGTGTTTGGAACAGCAACAAGTGATCCGTAGGGGTTAATTTGAATCACGCCTTGAAGAATGTTGATTGCCTCATTCGGGCTCAAGAAGTGGAGAGGTTCATAAAAGCTGACGAGGCGCTCGCCATCGTTTGGCAACTCGGAGACATTTTGATAAAGTGGCAATCCCTCCATGCGAGGAGGACGGCTTGGTCCAATAACTTTGATCGTCTTGTCATCAACGGGAACGACGGTGTAGCCGTTCACCAACATCGTGCTCTCGAGGAGTGAGATCGCATCTTTCTTTGACACAGGGTCAGCAATCATCAAGGAAAGTTCAGGTCCCGCGAGGTTTGAATCGCGAATGATTCGCTTGCCCGTCAATTTTTCATAAAGCGAAAGAGCTTCTAAAATCGAGGTGTGAGGAAACTGGATGCTAATTTTTTCATTAGGATTACTGCTGATCGCAGCGATGGTTGCAGCATTGCTTGAAGAATTAGTATCGGTATTGCTGTCCGTTGATACTGGTGCTATGGGAGTTTCGCCCAATTTCGCTGGCAACTTAGAACGCGATAGCGTAGAAGAAAGAGTTCCTGAATCACCAGGAGGAAGAGATTTAGAGCGAGTTGAGCCAGGGTTTGATGGCTTTGAAGAAGTGCCAGGAGCTAGTGGAATACTGTGAGTAGAAAGAGAGTTGCTTTCGATGCGAGAAGGGAGAGGAGTTGGTTGCGGCGAGGAAATAGGAGCGGTGGTGGAGCCTGTTGAGACGCTGTTGGAGATGGTGTCGACATGAGGGGTGGCCGGAAGAAGTCCATGCGAAGGAATATTCAACAATGTATTATTGGCTGGTTCAGCAGTAGAGCTTGTCAGATCAGGCTTCACGGGGCTAGCTGGCATGATTGACGCAGCTGGTGGGGCTGAGGAAATTTCTTTTCCTTCTTGCGAAAAAAGAGGGGAAGAAAAGAAGAAAAGAGGGATGAAAGCGATTAAGAAAAAATTTCTTGCTGATTGCTTCGCTGTTTGAGGGTTCAAGTAAAATGACATATTTAAAATAGTGGTAACAAATATACTCAGCAGGTGGAGAGTTGCTAGGGAGAATTCAAATTTTTTTTATTAATAGTTTCATTTTTAGAAAAGGCGTAGGCGCAAAAACGTAAGATAAAGAAAAAAATGGAGCCTGTCAGAAAATTTGTGTGTGGATCAAAACTCTAATAAAAAGAAGTTATGAAAACCACACGAAAAGAAAAGATAGTAAGAGAGAAGAAAGCGGTAGTAGCTAGGCCCTGTCCGGAAAAGGTGAATTTTTGAAAGTGGATTGTTTTGATCGTACTTTTTCTCGATGAACAAGGTAACGATTACTCACTCGTTGCCATCAAAGCAACCAATCAGCCAT
>VHCR01000202.1 GCA_016871655.1 Verrucomicrobiota bacterium | reverse complement strand
CCTGTAGCCTGTGGCCTCTAATCTATAGTCTGCTTTTTATGAAATCAAAAAGAGCTATCTATCCCGGAAGTTTTGATCCAGTGACCAATGGTCATCTCGATCTCATCGAGCGGTCGTTAAAAATTTTTGATGAGGTGATTGTTGCTGTTGCCCGTAACGCGGAGAAGAATCCTCTTTTTTCGGTAGAAGAGAGGATTGAGCTTTTAAAGAAAAGCATCGGGCCTCATTCACGAGTTCGTGTGGAGTCTTTGGATGGATTGCTCGTTGAAGCAGCAAGAAATCAAGGGGCCTTTGTGATTATTCGTGGCTTGCGGGCTGTTTCTGATTTTGAATTTGAATTTCAAATGGCTCTCACCAATCGACGACTGGAACCAAAAGTAGAAACGATTTTCTTAGCGCCTCGCGAAGACTGTATTTTCCTGAGCTCGCGGATCGTCAAAGAAGTTGCATCCCTTCGTGGGGATGTGACTCCTTTTGTGCCCGTATATGTTGCGAAGGCATTGAGGAAAAAATTTCCCTGCAACCTGTAACCTCAAATTTCTGTAACCTAATCATGATTGCTGTTCATCTTCATCAAATTCCGCCTGGCGAGACACTCTCTGTCATGGGGGAGATTACAGGAAAGGAGTTGGCTGTCTTTGGTGTTGAAGAAGCAGGGGCCGAGCCAGTTGATGCGCTCCGCTATGCGTTAGAAATAGGGGTGTCTGGAGGGGGGCTCTTTGCGACGGGATCTTGGTCGCTTCCCATCAAAGTAACCTGCGTCTCTTGCTTGGAGCCGTTTGAATACGAAATTTCTAGCAACGAGTTTGCTCTGCAAAAAGAACTTACCGGTGCAGAATTAGTTGACTTGACGGATGAGATACGCGAGGATATACATCTTGTTCTACCCATGCACCCCAAGTGTGCTTTGGGTGGAAAGAAATGTCCGGCTCAGTTTCCGCAAAGGGTTGTTCCCTCTTCAACAAATTCGGAAGTTCGTTCAGTCTGGGCAGCACTTGATCAATTCAACCCTTCATAATCCTCATGGGAGTCCCAAAACGTAAAGTTTCTAAAATGCGCTTGCGCACCCGCAAAGCAGCTAACCGCTGGCATGCACCAAGTCTCGGCAAATGTCCAACTTGTGATGCCCCAATTCATTCTCATACGGTTTGTCCAGCTTGTGGTTCTTACCGCAATCGCCAAATCCTTGATGTTACTCCAGCTTAACCAGCTGGACTATTGTCATTATTTTTTATCACTCTAAAGCAAGATGAGAATTGTTCTCGATGCTATGGGGGGGGATTATGCTCCTGTCAATACAGTGGCTGGAGCAGTCCTCGCACTCAAAGAGTACTCTAAAATTACTCGTCTTTTTTTGACGGGTGATGAAGCCGTCCTGCGTGCCGAACTGGATAAGCATCAGTTTAAAGATCCTCGGCTTGAAATCATTCACACAACACAAATTGTCGAAATGAGTGATCAAGCTATTGAGGCTGTTCGTCGGAAAAAAGATTCTTCGATTTCACGTGCTGTTGATTTGGTTAAAAAAAAGGAGGCTGATGCTGTCGTGAGTGCCGGGCATACCGGGGCAGCCGTGGCAGCAACGACTATTAAATTGCGGACGTTGGAAGGAATCGATCGCCCTGGCATCGCAACTTGGTTTCCAACCGAAAAAAATCTTTGTGTGATCATGGATGCTGGCGCTAATTTAGATGCACGTCCAGAGCATCTCTTGCAATACGCGATCATGGGGTCGGTGCTTTCTGAGTATATCCTCGGTTATAAAAACCCTTCGATAGGTTTGATGTCGATTGGAAGTGAAGACGTAAAAGGAAGTGGTTTTACTAAAGAAACATTCAAGTTACTAAAAGCAAGTTCGCTCAATTTTCGAGGCAATGTTGAAGGGCATGATCTTTTTGAAAATCCTGTCGAAGTAGTCTTGTGTGACGGCTTCACTGGAAATGTTGTTTTAAAAACAGCGGAGGCAACGGCTTCTTTTTTGGTGCATACGCTTAAAAAAGAGATTAAAAAAACGCCTCTTAGCCTCGCAGGAGCTTGGTTGTCGAGGGGAGCGTTTCGGACCATTCGCAACAAACTTAATCCTGATATTCATGGTGGTTCGCCGCTTTTAGGAATTAATGGAACTTGTATCATTGCGCATGGATCGAGTTCTGCCATGGCAATCAAAAATGCGATTCGCGTCGCAACTGACTTCATTGAACAAGGTGTTAACCCTCGCATTGTTGATGCCGTGAAGCAATACCATTTGAAGCACGATCTATCTAAACATGACTCTGAACTTGAAAAATAATCATTTGCTTTCAGCTTCTGTATTAGGAACGGGAAGTTATGTTCCTGATCGGATCATGACGAATGCCGATCTCGAAAAAATGGTTGAGACGAATGACGAGTGGATTCGTACACGCACAGGAATTCGTGAACGTCGGATTGCTGCTCCTCATGAGACAACGAGTGACATGGCAGCAGCAGCAGCGCAAACTGCTTTAGAAAATGCTGGAATCACGGCTGAAGAACTTTCGATGATCATTTGTGCCACGGTGACGCCCGATATGTTTTTTCCAAATACGGCTTGCTTTGTGCAGACTAAGATCGGAGCGACACAAGCCATCTGCTTCGACGTGAGCGCGGCTTGTTCAGGCTTTCTCTACGCCATGGAAATAGCCCGTCAATTCATTGCAACGGGGGCTCATAAAACAATTTTGGTGATTGGGGCCGATAAACTTTCCAGTATCGTGAATTGGGAGGATCGGAATACCTGTGTTCTTTTTGGCGATGGAGCTGGAGCTGCTATTTTACAACATCGCGAAGGTGCTCGTGGAATTATAACGACGCCGATGGGAAGTGATGGGCGGCTTGCTGATATTCTCTACACTCCTGGTGGTGGAAGTGCAGCTCCTATTACAGCAGAGAATGTTCATGAAAAACTTTCTACCATTCGAATGAATGGACGAGAGACTTACAAACAGGCGGTCAAAGCGATGGTAGAATCTTCTCAAGCGGCGCTGCGACAAGCCGGAGTGACCATCGACCAGGTTAAGTGTATTATTCCGCATCAAGCTAATTTGCGCATTATCGAAGCCATTGCCGATCGCCTTGAAGTCTCTCTCGATAAATTTCACATCAACCTCGACCGATACGGCAACACGTCTGCAGCCGCCGTTGCGATTGCCTTTGATGAGGCAGCACGACAACAGCGGTTTCAACGAGGGGATCTCGTTCTTCTCGTTGTCTTCGGTGGAGGATTGACCTGGGCGTCGTCGCTTCTCGAATGGTGAAGCCCCCTTCGGCGGCGTTGAAATGTTGAAGCGTTGAAATTTTTCTAATGAAAACTATTTATACCAATGACGAATGAATTTTAGGAATTTCTACTTGTTATTTTTAGCGCTAGCAGCGTTGTCATCGCTACTGTTACCTC
>VHCR01000201.1 GCA_016871655.1 Verrucomicrobiota bacterium | reverse complement strand
GAGGGAGGAGCGTCGCCTCGTTGAATACGCAGCTTCGCAAGAAGCTCACGAGCTTGTTTCAGTTTTTCGATTGCGGGCGCTCTCATGTTGCCCCAGTCTTGGCTGACTTGTTGGAGAATGTTGGATTGATCCATGGGAAAACTTTCGTGAGAAAAATTGATTGTTGAAAATAATGTTTATTTTGGTTTGTCGTCAAACTCCGCTATAGAAGAAGTAACGAGTGAAATAGTTGCCTTCGGTAAAATCGAAATAAAAAATTTGTACTATAACACGTGAATTTGACCAATTTGATAAATTGCGTCTGTTCATCTTCACTCGTTACCCGTTACTTTTTCTTGGAAGATTTGTTTGAAAAAATCGGCGTTCCGAAACTGGCGCGACTGGATGACAGACCAATCCCGTTTTTTTCCTAGAATGCGAATCGGTTTGTTAAAAGCTTTTGCGACTGGAACCATGCCAGAATCAAGAGAAACAAGTTGGTCAAATTCTTTTCGAGCAAGAAGGCGAGGAAGGGGGAGGCAGGGGAGAGTGGCTCCAATCATTTTGAAGAATCGTATCTCTTCTTGATCTCCAGGTTGTCGTGAGACATAGAAAGGATCAGGGGCTGTGAGGAGAATTTTTTTAACTTCATCGATGTAGGTTGCCAAGTTGACCACTTTGTCATCAATAATTCTTTCGATTTGGAAGAGTGTTGTTCCAACGAAAAGGATCTTAGGATAGGAAGAAGTTTGATTAATCAAAAAGCGATTGGCAATCCACCAACCGCGTTCTTCTTGAGGGATATCAACAAAAGGAATGTTTTCGTTATAGAGTGTGCCCAACGCAGGAAGTTGGATGTCGTATTCTTTTGGGATTTTAAAATTAGCATGAGCTAGAAAAAAACGATTGAAGCCTAAGCAGGGAACTTCTCGTACTGTAAGGCAGCGGACGCCCAAGGAAGTGAACATGGCTTCTGATTCTGGGCGCAGATTGCAGCCGATAACGAGATCGTACTCTCGAAGAGGAATGCGAGCGAGTTGGTGGTATTGCTCTTCCCATTTTTTTAAAGCAATAACATGAGACCATTCTAACGGAGACATCTCGTGAGGCGTCTTAGCAAGAATGTCAATGGTAGGTAATGAAAGAATTTGAAGTTGATCCCACAGATAACGTAATAAATGTTCTGTTGAGTTTCTCTCAGGTGAGTTTGGTTGGTCTAAATCGACAGTCAGTAAAATTTTCATCTAAAAGTGACGAGTAACGAGTAATGAGTAGTAGAGAGCTCAGTGGAGAGAGCGCGATAATATGATTTTTTAGTTTGAGTTTACCAACAAAAATTATTCAATCTCTTCTGTTCTTGCTCCTGGCCCCTGTAAGCTGTAACCTGCAATCTGTGCTCAAGGCTGAACAAATTTCTGATGAATTAAAAATAACTTGGGATCTCAATGATGGCGTTGCGCGAGATCCTGCCGAATTTACAGCGCTCACTGCGCTTTCCTCAGGTTTCTTACCAAAACGAGCTTCTTATTATTTTTTGGGAAAAAGAAGCGCGCCGCTTTTGGAGTGGAAATCCCTGATTGCTTCCTTGCAACCATTGTTAGAGCGACGGGTGAAATTACGCTTTGTTTGCAGTGCTCAAAAAATTGCTAATTGGCTGAAGGAAATGGGAGTTGGGCTGTTGGGGGAAGTGACGTGCGATCCTGCGGCAGGAATGAAATAATTAGACTCCAAAAGTGAGTCGTTTTTGAAAATGCAGGTCCATTGTTGTTTGATGATCAATACACTATAAAACAGAGATGGCCGAGGAGAGTCTAATTTCAGTTTGTTTTAACTTTCAGGCTTCAGCCTGTTTTCTTCTAAAAACTAAAACGAAGGCTTCTTCTCCACGAAGTGTTGTTTTAGCGGTTGGGACCTTGAAAAAATGAGGCTGTGGACGTGGTGCTGTTGAGACGACGGAAGAAAAACCAGAGTGTGTTGAAGTGATCGAAAAAAGCTCATATCCTTTTCCGGCATAGTCATTGAGGAGCGATTCCATTTGGCTGGAGAGCAAATCGTAGTTTACACTCGCCTCTTGCTTTTCTATTCTCTTTTGTTGAAAGAAAATTTTCGGTACTTTAATCTTACCAAAAACCACCCATTTTATTTGCAGTGATGAGACTGTTTCTGTTTCTTTTGGATATCGTAAATGAATCACCTGCCACTCTAAAGAAGGAATGTCCTTGATGATCGCCTTTGCTTCACTTGATTCTGAATCTTGCATCCATTCTGCTTATCGCAAAGTAAGCTGTTTGTTCAAGCCTTCCTTTTTTTTAAAAGGATTAGCGATCCTCATCGGCTGCTTTCTTCTCTCAGGATGTGGGCCTGAAGTTCTTTATTCCAACCTTTCTGAGGCTGATGCCAACACGATGATGGGGTTGCTGTTGATGCGGAATATTCAAGCCGTTAAAATTCCTCAAAAAGAAAATCTTTTTTCTATTTCTGTTCCTCGACAACAATTTGCTGCTGCCACCGACTTATTAAGATGGTTTGGTATTCCTGGGGAAAAATTTTCAGGTATCGGAGAAGTCTTTAAAAAAACAGGAATCGTCTCTTCCCCAAGTGAGGAAAAAATTCGATTTATGTACGCGCTTAGCCAACAGATTGCCGAAACCTTAAGTCACATCGATGGAGTATTGGTAGCGCGTGTTTCTTTGGTGCTTCCTAAAAACGATCCCTACACCGAAACGTTGACGCCTTCTTCGGCCTCAGTCTTTTTAAAATTTCGGCCAGGAAGAGTGCCTCCTACCTTGACACCGCAAATCAAAACACTGGTCATGAAGAGCGTCGAAGGCCTCAACTATGACAATGTTTCTGTTGTGATCATGCAGTCTGAAAATGTCGATTACTACTATCCGCTTCATGTGGAGCAAGACGTTTCTATTTTAGGATTAAAAATTGCGAGAAAATCGGTTTGGAAATTGTGGATGTTGCTCGGAAGCATCGTTCTGATCTCAGTTGCCGTTGTGCTTGCTGCTATTTTTGGGAAACGTATTTTTCAAGAACTTTTGAAAAAATCGCCTCCTGCACCCAATGAAGCGACGGCGACAGCGGTAACGCCAGTTGTTAACTCTGTGCCAGCAGCCGCTCGAACGCCGGCGGCAGCGACGGGTCCTGCTGAAGCTTCATCGGCGGCTCCGCCGACTTAGTTTAAGTTGAGAGGGTGTCTTGAAAATAGATAAAATTGATGCAGTACAAGGAGCGAGAAGCAGAGCCGAGGAGTGTATAAGTAATACTCGACGAAGGCGAGCATCACAGCGACGCAGTAATGCGCGATTTTAGCTTTTTCAAGACACCCTCTGATAGTTTAAGTTTAAGTTTCGACTTGTCTGTGGCAAAAGGTAAAATTCTATATTTCGCGAAGCGCACAAAACTTAAATTTTAACTTTTAACTTAAACTAATTGTT
>VHCR01000200.1 GCA_016871655.1 Verrucomicrobiota bacterium | reverse complement strand
TTTTTTGGCAAGAACCTTGATGAGGTGATGCGCCAGCGTGAAGAGGAGTGTAAAACCTATTATGAAGAATTAAATCCAAGTCTTCATCCAGAACATGCGATGATTCAGCGTCGCGCCTTTGCTGGACTTTTTTGGTGCAAAAAATTTTATTACTATCCCGTGATGACATGGCTGCAAGGAGATCCAACCATGCCGCCACCTCCGCCAGACCGTTGGAAGGGGCGCAATTCTACTTGGAAGGAAATGCATGCACATGATTTGATTTTAATGCCTGATTCTTGGGAGTATCCCTATTTTTGTAGTTGGGATCTCATGTTCCAATCTCTTGCGCTAGCTGTAGCTGATCCTACGACAGCAAAAGAACAAAATTTATTACTTCGAGATGTACGTTACACTTCTCCCTCCGCTCAAGCTCCATCGTATGAATGGTCTCTCTCTGATGCAACGCCTCCCATTGATGCATGGGCTGCATGGAGAATTTATTCGATCGAACGTGCAAAGAATGGGAAAGGCGATCTAGCCTATCTTCGAGAATCTTTTAACAAGTTGCTCCTGACGTATTCTTGGTGGTGTAATCGTGTTGATAGTCGAGGAGATGATGTTTTTGCAGGAGGTTTTTTGGGTTTAGATAACATCAGTATTTTTGATCGGCGCTATGATCTTCCTGATGGAAGCAAGATCATGCAAAGCGATGGAACGGCATGGATGTCAATGTTTGCTCTCAACATGCTCAATATTGCTATTGAGTTGACAAAAACACATTCGGAGTATGAGCACGTTGCTGATAAATTTCTCAGTGATTTTGTCTACCTCGCTGCAGCCTTGAATAATAAAAATCGTGATGGCTTTACGCTTTGGGATCATGATGAGGGATTTTATTATGATGTTATCAAGCGACCTGACGGTAGTTCGGCACATTTAAAAGTTCGTTCGGTTGTAGGCCTGACGCCACTTTTTGCTGTGGAGAGTTTTGATGCGGTAACAGTTTCCAATTTTCAGGCGTTGCTTAAGCGTTTCGATTGGTTCCGCCATCATCGTCCTGAGCTGATGTTTCAATTGCAACATGTTCAACAAGTCATTCAGGGACGTCGCTTGGTCTCTCTTGTTCCTCCTGATCGACTGAAGAGAATTTGCAAACGACTTTTTGATGAAAACGAATTTCTTTCACCGCATGGAATTCGAGCGCTTTCAAAATATTATTTGGACCACCCCTACACCTTCACGGAGGGAAGCGAGAGTGCTACGATCACCTATTCACCAGCAGAAAGCCCCTCAGCAATGTTTGGCGGCAATTCCAATTGGCGTGGACCTGTTTGGATGCCAATGAATTTTCTGATCATTGAAGCTTTGCAAAAATATGGCTTTTACTTTGGAGATACTTTTAAAGTTGAGTTTCCAACAGGAAGTGGTGTGATGATGAACCTTTGGGAAATCTCGCTGGAACTAGAGCGGCGTGTTGTCAGTATCTTTGCCAAAGATCAAAAAGGATCTCGTCCTTTTAATGGGAATGTAGAGCTATTTCAAAACGATCCTCATTGGAAAGATGAAATTCTTTTTTATGAATACTTTCATGGAGATACCGGCGCGGGCCTAGGAGCAAGTCACCAAACGGGTTGGACGGCACTTGTCGCCAAAATGATTCATCAGCTGGCGACGTTTGAGCAGCTGTGAGAAATAAGTTGCCAAGAAAAAAGAAGAAACTACAGTGTATTAAATTGAAAAGGACATGTTAGAAGCGCTGAAATTTTTTCTTAGAACAAGGCCGAAGATCGAAGCGCTATCCGAAGATATACCAATGACGGATGAATTTTAGGAAAAAAATTCCTGCGTATAATTTTCCTAAAATTCATCCGTCATTGGTATAACGTGAGATCTGAGAACGCAGTTCTAAGGAAAAAGAGCAAGCTTATCGCGTGCCCTTTTCAATTTAATACACTATAAAATCTAAATTTATGTTTTCTTCATCCCTTCTATCGCTTCCATCCCTGTGAATTTCTTTTTTTAAAGATCATTGCTAAGCTTCCTCTCCACATTCGGCAAGAAGCCTGTTAGCAAGCCGAGGAAGGGGAGGTAAGCGCAGATTTTAAAAACAAAATCGATGGTCGTCTTATCAGCAAGCGCTCCAAGTAAAACAGAACCGAGGCCTGCCATTCCAAACGCAAGGCCGAAGAAGAGTCCTGAGATTAAGCCGACATTTCCTGGCAGGAGTTCTTGAGCGTAGACGAGGATGGCGGAGAAGGCAGAAGAAATAATCAGACCAATGGGAACAACTAAAACACCAATCCAAAAGAGGCTGGCGTAAGGAAGAAAAATGGAAAAAGGAGCGACGCCTAGAATCGAGGCCCAAATAATTTTTTTACGACCGTAGCGATCTCCCAACGGCCCCCCAATAATCGTTCCAGCTGCTGTTGAAAAAAGAAAGAGGAATAAAAAATATTGAGCGGTTGGAATCGGAAGGTGAAATTTTTTAATCAGAAAAAAGGTAAAGTAATTGATCATGCTCGACATGTAGAAAAATTTTGAGAAGACAAGGATCATGAGGATGGTGAGTGCCATCGCAATTTTTAATTTGGGCAAGGTAGTATAATTTTGTTTTGCAGCAGCTTTGCTCGGAAGTCGATGGGTGTTTTTGATAAACCAAAAGCCGATGCGAGTGAGGATGATCATACCCAACAACGCAAAGCAGCCAAACCATCCTAGTTGATGACGGCCATAGGGAACAATGAAGAGAGCCGCTAACAAAGGTCCTAACGAGGTTCCAGCGTTACCGCCAACTTGAAAAAGTGATTGTGCAAGACCATGATTTCCTCCCGAGGCCATATGAGCAATGCGTGATGCCTCTGGATGAAAAATGGCGGCACCAGCTCCGATCAGTCCAGCGCCTAACAAGACTTGATAGAACTGGTTTGCAAAAGCGATGAGGAGAAGGCCGCAAAATAAAAGACCCATGCCAAGAGTGAGTGCAAATGGTTTTGGATAGCGATCTGTGTAGAGGCCGATAAAAGGCTGCAGCACGGAGCCTGTGACTTGACTTGAGAGGGTTATCAATCCAATTTGAAAAAAGGTGAGATGAAAGGAGCTTTTTAAAATCGGAAAAATCGCAGGGACCAACGATTGAGTGACGTCATTGAGTAGGTGACAAAAGCTCAGCGTGATCAGAAGTACAACAACAGTCTGATGAGATTGTTGTGGGTGAGATGAGAGAGGGGTTTTCACGTTAGATTAAATATAATCTATCAAACAAGAATGGTCAAAAAATTCGATAAAAAATTTGGAAATAGCATGATTCTAACATAGCCTTCCTTTCATGAAAAATCTTACTAAAAAAATTTGTGTTTTTATCGTTCTCTCCTCAGTCTCCCTTTTTTCCCAGGAAAATTCAGCTCTCCAAGTTCACCATGTTGGTGTAGATAATCATTATAAAATTGGAACTGCAGAAAATCCG
>VHCR01000199.1 GCA_016871655.1 Verrucomicrobiota bacterium | reverse complement strand
TCACTCTCCTTTTCTGCTAAAACTCAAAGCCAACATCAGCGATGCTTCCCAGCTCGCTGACCTGATGGGAACTTCTTGGAGCAGCCTGACCGGAAAACTTTTTGCTGATGGAGAAGTGCGTGGCGCTGCTAATCATGCGGAAGGATATTTGAATATTCAAGGAACAGCAATGACGGCTTATGAACTTCCTTTAAATTCGCTCAAGCTACAACTTTTGTTTGAAGGAGAAAAAACGAATTTAACAAATCTCGATCTTTGGAGTGGCTCGGACCATCTCCAATGCTCCGGCATCGTCGAAAATAAATGGCCTCATCATTACCAGGGGAAAGCTACACTGCAAAGCAACGACCTCTCCGAAAAATTTATTCCGCTCCTGCAACAGCACGAGAATGAGATGCCTGTCATTTTAAAAAAATGTTTTTCTTCTTCTTGTGTTGAACCATTAAAATTACAAGGAGGAACCCTCAACGCCTTTTGGGAAGGGGATGGCGAGGCCAATCAACACCAAGGATCTTTTGACGTGACGCTGAACAATCTTTTCCAAGACTTCCACAAAGTGAGCGGACATGTCGAAGGATACTACGGCCCTGAATGGATCTCGCTTTCTTCGGTCACGCTCACCACAGAAAAAAATCAATCACTCGCACTGCAAGGAGTTTTCACGTTATCGCCACAAGAAGAACATCAAACTGGAACTCTGCATGGCAACGTCATTGTGCAAAAAATTGAAAGCGCGCCAAAACTTTTTGTGACGCCATTTTTAATTCCGCCCGGAATTGCGATCGAGCCGCCAACGACGACGCCTAGCACGCCAGCTCCTTGGGGTATTGACGTTGCAGTAACCACACCTCCTGAAATAATTTCAACATCATCACTGCATAATCCGTTCGAATCGATCAATCTTCATCTCACCGGTAACCTCCTTGCTCCGACACTCGAAGGAAACATTGCCTTGCAACACGTGCCAATTATTTTCCCAAATCGAACGATCACCCCACTAAAAGAAAGTATCAACTTCGATGCCGCTCATCCATGGCAGCCAATCTACAACCTTACCTTCAAGGGCACACGTCGTGGCCAACAAATTACGTCGACCTTAGCACAAGATCAAACCTTGAAACTCCAAAGCGATCCTTTTGTTTCACCAACTACCTTAGCTTTGGAGCTCGCACTTCCAAGCGAAACTTCTTCTGAAAATGCCGAAGCTTGGTTTTCTCAACTTCCCTACTGGCTTCGCGAACAATCAATGATTGAACCAACCACGCTTTCTCCACGGATAACTCCACAGACCGACTGTGAAGATCGCAGCGACCTCGGATTCACCGGTTGTGGAATTTTTTATCAAGTTGAAGTGAAATAAAATAGCGTCTGTTTTTTAAAAGCCCTCCGATGGTCTAGGATAGAGTCTGTCCTACTCTTCACCCTCTTTACTTCGGCTCTAGTTGCTTCAGACATCAAACAAAAGTAAATATTCATTTTCAAAATTGATTCACTTTTGGAGAGAATGCTGCTACGATCCGACGATGATTAGCATGAGTGGATTTGGTTCTGGGAAGGCGAGTGGCCATGGGCGCCGCTATCAGGTGGAATGCGCCTCGGTAAATCGCAAAGGTCTTGATATTGTGGTGACGTTGCCCCGTGGTTTCAATGCACTGGAGCCTCAAGTCCGGGAGGAAGTTCAAAAATTTGTCAAACGTGGACGTATTCATATTACGATCACAGAAGAAATCTTAACGCGCTCTTCATCTAAAAATCATTTCATCAATCAGACTGTCGCCATGGCTGCTTGGAAAGAGTTGCTTGATCTTCAGCGGACTCTAAAACTCTCTACACCCCCTTCATTCGATACGCTGCTACATTTACCAGGAATTGTGAGAGTGGAATCGTTGGAACAAACCGATCTCACCAACAGCTGGATGCTCATCAAACAAGCTCTCCATCAAGCCTTGGAAGTGTTTCTTCAAATGCGAGTGAAGGAAGGAAAACATCATGCAGCAGATCTTAAAAAGCGAACTCGTCTTTTAGAACAGACGGTCATCAAAATGAAAGAGCGCGCTCCGATAATTTTCCAAGAACGTCGCTCACAACTGAGCAAGCGCCTCACAAAATTGGGAGTACCAATCGCGATGGACGATCCATCACTCTTGCGAGAATTGGCGTTCTTTGCAGAGCGAAGTGATATTCACGAAGAGCTCGTCCGGCTTCAAAGTCACTTAGCACAATCAAAAGAATTGCTGGCAGCCTGCGGAGAAGCGCGCACCTTTGATTATCTGGCTCAAGAAATGTTTCGTGAGTTTAATACTCTTGGAAACAAAGCTAATGACGCCATCATCTCGCGCTTAGTCGTTCAAGCAAAATCAGAACTTGATAAAATCCGTGAGCAACTTGCGAATTTGGAATAAGCCACAAAGTAGCCAAGCTACTTCGTAGCAGTTGAAGTTTGAATTTGAAGTTTCGTGCGCTTAGCGAAATAAAAATTTTATTTTTGCCGAAGGCAAGACGAAACTTAAACTTAAACTTTTAACTTCAACTTCTACCAAGCGTTATTGGCTAAACAACAACAATCATCATGAGCACTGTACAACACCCATCTTGTCAAGATTTCCACCGAACCGGAATTCTCTTCGTTATCTCAGCTCCCTCTGGCGCTGGCAAGACAACGCTCTGCACGGCGTTGCGTCAAAAACCTGATTTTGTTTATTCCGTCTCTTGCACAACACGTGCACCACGGCCAGGCGAAGCGGAAGGAGAAGATTACCATTTTATTTCTCATGAAGAATTTGCCGCGCGCAAAGCGGCAGACGCTTTTTTAGAACATGCAGAGGTTCACGGTCATTGCTATGGAACACTTAAGCAACCAGTCCTGGAACAATTAGAACGTGGCATTGATGTCTTGATTGATATCGACACCAAAGGAGCCTCAGCAATTCGCTCCAGCTCAGACCCCCTCATTCAAGCTGCTCTCGCTGATGTTTTCATCATGCCTCCCGACTTAGAAGAATTGAGACGCCGCTTAGAACGTCGAGGAACTGAAAATAACGAGGAAATAAAAATCCGCTTAGCGAATGCCGCCCGCGAAATGGAATGTTGGCGAGATTACCGTTACACGATCATCAGCGGATCCATGGAAGAGAATATCGAAAAATTCCGAGCAGTTATGCGCGCGGAGAGGTATTTGAGCCGGAGATTTTCTTTAACTGCAGAATAAAGATTCAGAGGGGTGGAAGGGATAAAAAAGATGAAGAAAAATATTTTTCTTTCTTCCATCCCTGTAAATTCAATTCTTATGACTTCAAAAAATAATTCTAAAACCATCGTAATCGGTATCACTGGATCCATCGCCGCTTACAAAGCCGCTGATATCGTGAGTCAATTGCGTCAACGTGGTTATGAAATTTTTGTTGTGATGACGCATGGAGCAAAAAATTTTATCACTCCCCTCACA
>VHCR01000198.1 GCA_016871655.1 Verrucomicrobiota bacterium | reverse complement strand
GAGGCATCAGACTCAATCACATACTTTGGCGTCTTCACTCCTAATTTTCCCCATGTGATTTTTTCATTGGGAACAGCTCCCGAATAGCTTCCATAGCTGGTTGTTGAGTCACTAATTTGGCAGAAGTAGCCCCAGAGCGGAACCTCTTCGCGTTGGAGATCTTGGTGCAGCATTGGAACAACACAAATTGGGAAGTCACCAGCGATACCGCCGCCGATTTGAAAGAATCCGATGCTTCCTTGATCATCGATTGGTGTAGCTTCCTTGGTGTACCATTCGGCAAGCGACATCATATATTCGATTCCAGTCCGCACAGTGTGAACTTTTTTCACATCACCGCTGATGCAATGTCCCGCATACATGTTGCCAAGCGTAGCATCTTCCCAACCGGGAACAAACATCGGTAGATTTTTTTCCGCAGCAGCCAGCATCCAACTATTTTTGGAATCGATCTGATAACTTTTTTCCAACTTTCCGCTACGAAGAATTTTGTACATGAACTCATGAGGAAAATAGCGCTCTCCTTTCTGATCTGCCGATACCCATTCTTCGAGGACCGCTGATTCAATGCGACGCATCGCTTCCATTTCGGGAATGCAAGTATCGGTTACCCGATTCATATGTCGCTCGAGCAGCTTCTGCTCATCGTCAGGCGTTAGATCGCGGTAGTGAGGAACACGCTCATAATAATCGTGAGCGACGAGATTAAAAATATCCTCTTCCAAATTAGCACCAGTACAGCAAATAGCATGGACCTTGTCTTGGCGGATCATCTCAGCCAGCGAGAGCCCCAACTCAGCCGTACTCATTGCTCCAGCCAAGGTCATGAACATTTTTCCACCAGCATCAAGATGTTTGCGATAGCCATGAGCAGCGTCTTTTAACGTCGCCGCGTTGAAGTGACGAAAGTGATGATCGATGAAGGATGAGATAGGTGTTTTGTTCATATAAAATATAATAAAAGTATTAATGTAAAAAAATTGTTTTAAGTTCTTTTGCTGTAAATCCCGTTGCACTTACGATCTGATCTATGCCAACTCCTAATTGATGAAGTTTAAGAGCTACTTCAGCTTTTCCTTCAGCTCTACCTTCAGCTTTTCCTTCAGCAAAGTAGCCACTCAATAAAGTTTTCTCCGATCTAACAGCGTCCCATTCTCGATCATAGGCTAATAATTCGGCTTCATCATAAGAAGCCCTCTCAAGCAGATGCAGGGCTTCTTTGATTGAGGCCTCTCCAAGCAAGCTAGGATCAACTTCGTGAGTGTGCTCATCAATTTCTTTTAAAAAGCGAAGCCACAAAATTGCCAGTTTTTTTTCAGTCGTTGTAATTGGTTTGAGCTTTGGAAGCTCAATCAAAACAAGCTGAAGATCATCCAACGTTTTATTTTTATCAACAGAATGGGTCATGCGAAAATGATGAAACCACTCTTCACTTTGATCAAATTTTGTATCGAGCAAAGCTAATCCATAAACAGGGCTGAGATCCCGATAACGTTCCTTTTGTCCAAGCTGGCGGACGTAAGTTGTTGCTGAATTATAGAGCATTCGCTTGATAAAGTCAGCAGTCCATTGCAACTGCATCTCAACTATGAAGTGCCGTCCATGATTATCAAAACAACGAACATCAACGATTGAATATTTGAGACCAGGAACTTCGGGAACATTTTCTGTTGGAAGGTAAGTTAGACTCTCAATGATACAATCCTCGGGCAGCGGCAAAATAGCATTAAGAAAACTTTTCAGCAATTCTGGATGCTCGCCAAAAATTCTTTTAAAAATAAAATCGTTTTTAGGATCAAGGTAGCGAGGCATAATCCGCGAATTGTACTCTTTTATGCGAGATAGAGCAAGAAGAGAAAAGCTACTCTAATTCTTTATTGAAAAAAGTTCTACACACAGGGAAGAGCTTTTTCCAGGATCAAGCTTAATGTCAAACTCCTTCACATTTCCAGATTCCACGCAGAGCATGTGCCGATAATCTTCTGAACCGAAGTCGACAATCTCTTTTGCTTTTTCACTCCATGGATTCCAGACAACGGTGGAGCGAGAACGCTCTTTTTCAATACGAATCGTGCGGCGTAATGAGCGATCATGAATTTCAATCGGAGCTGTTGAATTAAGATAGACGCTGTTTGTTTCGCCAACGATCGGCAGTTCGTCGAGCTGCTCTTGCTTTGCCTTGAAGTCTTCGTTTTTGTCAAGATAGGTCAAGCCTTTTAGTCCATGAAGAGTGGCTTGATTGATGTCTCCGACAAAAAAGTAGGAGTGAAAACATTCTTCGTAGACAAAAGGAATCGAGGTTGTGTTATTGACTATTAGTTCGAGCTGTAATTTTTTTCCAACAGTCACTCGGTACAGAACCTCCACCGGAGCCCATCTATTTTCTTTCAGAACATCAACTGGTAATTGAAAAGTTACCTCGACCTCGCCCTCAGCGTTGACCTTCGTTTTCACCAAATCCCAAATGCTATTGCGCGCAAATCCATGCGATAATTTTTCTCCCTCGCGATTTCCAAACCAAGGAAAACAGAGAGGAATCCCCCCGTGCAGCATATTGCCACGAGGCATCTTAGCCGATGGACTCATAAAAAGGAGCGGTTCCTCACCTTTTTGTTGAAAGGAAGTCACGTGTGCTCCCTTTAAATAAATTTCTGAGCTGCTATGATCGCTTCTTACCACGGCCTTCACAAGCCCATCTTGATCCATGACGAGTGCTACTCGATCTGGAATTTCAAATTGATTTTTTAATTCAGAAAGAAGTTCTTCGTTCATATTTAGTTTTTAAAGAGTGGTGAAGGATAATATCTAGCTTCTATTCTTTCCTGCAAGCCTGCCTTTACCTGCGGTAAGTCCGAAGGGTGAGTCAATCCAAACCATGGATCCTCAGTCGGAAGGATCTTCACAGAAATTTTTTTCTCGGCAATAAGATGGCTTACTGCTGAGGGAAGATAAAACTCAGCACGAGTTTCTTGCTCAGGCTTCAGAGAGTCATTTAAAAATTCCTCAAACAATTTTTCAAGATGCGGAAAGAAATCTGGCAAGAAGGCCCAAAAATTTAAGGAGACAAGTTCTTCTCCTGTAAAAAAAAGTTCTTCTCCTGTTGCCTGCTTCGCTACAACTCGTTCCCCACTCGCTCGTAACTCCGTCTGCTCCGTAATGCTTTTAAGAAAACCCTCTGCAGTACTTTTTGTTACGCCTCGCGAGACAGCTCCAAAAGGGCTGAGCGTGTTTTTCAGCTGATAGCCAACCATGGCATAGTGAGCTGGTCTCGCTTCTTGTAAAAAATTTGCAAGAAGCTGATATCCCGAAGAACCGTAATAGTCATCGGCATTGATGACTGCAAAGGGGGTTTTGATTACGTGACGAGCAGACAAGAGAGCATGACCAGTTCCCCAAGGTTTTGTGCGCCCCTCAGGCACTTTAAATCCTTGAGGTAGATCATCCATTTTTTGAAAAACATATTT
>VHCR01000197.1 GCA_016871655.1 Verrucomicrobiota bacterium | reverse complement strand
TTTTTATTTTTTGGAAGCAGGCCCTTTTGAAAAGCGTTGTTCAAAGCCACTAAAACATCTTGCAACCTCACAGGCCCATAAGTTTTTTTTGAAGCATCACTGGTTGAAGGAGCTCCTATCTCTACAAAATCTGACCAGAGGGTGATCATTTTTTCCGAGTTAATTTTATGAGAAAAAAATCCAGTTGAAAGATCGGTGAAGAGTGCTCCTCCAATATTGAGAATCAAGTCAGCAGACTCTACAGCCTCTTTAACAAAGGCCTCTGAGGCAGTTCCACGATACATACCAAGATAATTAGGACGTGATTCAGAAATCACTCCCTTGTCCATCAACATCGTTGCGTAAGGGATTCCGGAAAGTTTTAGCAATTGTTGAAATTCTTTTTGCAATCCATACCGAGCAATGGTGAAAGCAGGAAGGATAATCGGATTTTTTGCACCAGCAAGTCGTTGAACAAGTTCTTTGGTAGCTGCAGCAAGTTCTCGTGGCTGACTTTGGAAGGAAAAGTTTTTTTTAGAAATTTTTGTTTTTTTCCCAACGACTTCCATCACGGCATAATCTCCTGGAAGCGCGAGATAGGCTGGACGGCGTTCTAAAAGAGCTTTATGAATCACACGTTCCATTTCTGTGATGACATTTTCTGGAGTTAAAAGAGCACTCACACACGCGGCTCTTTCAGCAATTTCAAAAAATCGATAAAATTCTCCATCTCCTAGCGAATGATGTAATCCTTGATGAGAACGCCTCATCCGCTCTCCAGGAATTCCGACTAAATGAAAAATAGGAACTCGCTCTGCGTACGCTCCCATCATGGCATTGAGTGCACTCAACTCTCCAACTCCATAAGTCGTGCAGAGCAATGCTGCTCCATGAACTCTCGCATAGCCATCGGCCGCATAACCTGCGTTTAATTCATTCGCGCAGCCCACCCACGTCATTACTTTTTCTAAAGCATTATCAACGGGAAAGGCATAATCACCAGGAACCCCGAAGACATGCTTCACGCCAAGTGCCACAAAACGTTCAGCAACATATTGAGCAACAGTTTTCATGATTTTCAAACTTTATCGTGCTTTCAATGCATTAACACTCGTCAAGATACCAGCAATCATCGAGTAGGCCACAACACCAACGAAAATGGCGACGAGCAAAATAACGGCTGGTTGGATGAGCGTTGTGAGGTGTTGAATTTTGGAAGAGAGTTCGCGATCGTAGCGGTGTGCGGCGCGGGACAAGGCTCCAGCAATGTCTCCAGTCTGCTCACCCACACTCAAAATATCAATCAAGACTGGCGGGAAAAAACCGACACGCTTCATGGCACGAGCGAGACTACTCCCCTCACTCACGAGTTCTGTGATTTGAAAAAGCAATCCTCTCAAAAAAACATTTCCTGTCGCACCTTGAAGGAGCTGCAAGCCTGTTAAAATAGTAACGCCATTGGCAACGAGTGTTGCTAGTGTTTGCAAGAGCTCAGCAAGGAAAGTTGTTTTCAAAACAGGCCCCACCACAGGAACCTCGAGCATTGTCCGATTCCACCAGGCCTTACCAGTTGGTGTCTGAACAGCCAAGCGTGCTCCCATCACCGCTGCGCCAATCGTTGCTAGAATGGCCCACCAATAATGTCCGCAAAATTCACTTACCGTGATGAGGCATTGCGTAATCGTCGGAAGTTTTTGTCCCGATTTGCTTAAGAGGACGGAGAGCTGAGGCACGAGGAATGTTAAGAAAACAAACATCAAGACTAGCGCTGATGAAAAAACAATGCTCGGATAGACTAACGAAGAAGTCACTTTTCCGCGCAGATCTCGCACCATTTCCAAGTGGGCGCATTGCTTTTTTAAAATTTGGGGAAGAGCACCACTCGCCTCCCCTGCTGCAACTAAGTTGCAATAGAGCGGATCAAACGACTCACCACACTCTCGCAGCGCTTGAGAAAAACGAACTCCCTCGCGAACTTTTGTGCGTAATTGTGCAGCAACAGCTGGAACGACTGATTTCTCTTGACGCTGTTCAATCACTTTGAGTGCACCTTCGAGCTGCAAACCCGCTTCCAAGAGCTCTGCTAGCTCTTCGGTGAAAAAAAGAAGTTGCGTTGTGTTGAGTCGCGTGAGAGTCGCTTTAGAAGAATTCGCAGGAATCTCTTTTTTTTTCTTCGCACTGGAATCGACAGTACCATCTCCTTTTACCGAACTCGGCTGGAGACCGCGCTCGCGCAACAAACGGTAAGCCTCATTGGAAGAGGCTGCTTCCAGCGTTCCTGTTACCTGATGACCAGAGGTCTCAGAAGCTCGATAAGTAAAAGTAGGCATGAGCTAAAAAATCCTGGGTTGGGAGGGACTCGAACCCTCAACCAATGCCTTAAAAGGGCACTGCTCTACCATTGAGCTACCAACCCGAGGAATAAAGGTGATGAGTGTGCTATAGATAAGCTGTAATGTCGAGCGCTTTTTGTATTTCTTCTGCAGCTTCTTTTGTTTTTGCTTTCAGCGAAGACCAAATAATTTTTCCATCTTGCACTAAAAAAGATTGACGCTTCGACATCCCAGCAATTGGAATTGCAGGCACACAAAAAGCCTCGGCGACTTTTCCATCAACATCAGCAATCAAGTCAAATGGGAGTTGATATTTTTGTTGAAATTTTTTTTGTGCAGCAGGCTTATCTTTGCTCACTCCTAAAATTTGAATCTTCTTCCCTGCACCATCTCGTAAGGCCTCCCAGCCATCGCGCAAGGAACAGGCTTCTGCTGTACATCCTGGCGTATCGGCCTTCGGATAAAAATAAACCAGCGTCGTTCCCTGAGAAAAAATTTCATCGAAGGAAATCAGCAAGCCATCTTGATTGAGTGCAGTAATTGAAGGAAGTGCTGTTCCAATATCTAGAGGCTCTAATGAGTTGAACATACAGGGAAGTTGAACACTACGTCATTCCTGCAAAGTCAGGAATTCGTAGCTGCTGAAATATTCGGGTTAACTCTCATCGCGAAGCGATGAGTCGGGGCGACAGGATTCGAACCTGCGACATCTTGGTCCCAAACCAAGCGCTCTACCAAGCTGAGCTACGCCCCGGAGATAAGTTGAAGAGTATAGACAGAAGAATTCGAGAGAGCAAGAAAGGTTTTAATTTCTTATGAACTTTTTCACTCTTATTTGGACACAATCACATAGTCCAAGCTGCTTTCCACTGCTCCCTCTCCCGTTGTAGCCCCCATACCTACTGCTTCAAAAAGAAAAATTTCTGGGCAAGTGATCGCAGCAATACCGACACCGAGCACAACAACTCCGACTCCAATTTCCGCTAGTGTTGTTCCATAACCTCCTGATGCAGTATGATGATGGTCGGGAGTAACTGGCTGTACCGGAAGAATCGGCTGCGTCGGATCTGTAGTTGGAGGATTAACAGGCGCAATGGGATTAACAATAGTCGGTGGATTTGAATCCACTGGTGGCGTTGTTATCGGTGGTTCAACAACAGGT
>VHCR01000196.1 GCA_016871655.1 Verrucomicrobiota bacterium | reverse complement strand
CGTTCCAGAAATTTCTTTCTCACTTCAGAATTGATCAAGTGATTCTCAATTTCTCCATCTGTCTTCGCTAACAATTCCTTAACAAAAGCCCCATGCTTAGGATCAGCTGCCTGAGGTTCTGAAGCCGTCGAAAAGGCACTACTTCTCGCTGCCGAGCTCGAGTTAACAGTCATCTCTCTGTCTAGCTCTTGTCGTTGTGTTTCTTCTCGTGGACCTTCAAAATCCCCTGGAAATCTTCCACCTCTCACAGCAAATGAAGAGGTTGAAAAAGCTAAAAACAAAATGCTGCCAGCAAAAAAACTGGCACCAAACCGAGGAGAGAAATTTTTCATGGAAAACATTTTATTGCTGATCAGAAGGTCAAGCGATCGCTGTGTGGGCGTGAGCCGCATGCACGAAATGAATATAGTACTCATAAATAGCAAAGATAACTAAAGAAAAACCAACTCCGAGACCAACTAATTGGCCAATCGTTCCATGAAGATCTGCATTTGATTCCCTCATGTTATTCTCGATCGCAGCCAGAGCTCCTTGCTCTGCTAAAGCTTGTTCTTTTTTTGAAATATAGTTGTTCTGGTCGACTTGAGTCCATGCTGACACGCTAAAATCCTGGAGAGAATCCACCTTGGCCGCTGCTTGCTGATCAAGCATTTCGATTAACTCCTTCCAAATAGGTGTCATCTGTTGCCATGCAGTAGCAACCGCACGAGTAGCCTCGGAACTTAGACTCACATTGCGGATGAGGTGCTTGAGCAGATTAATTTTTTCTTGAGCAAAAGGACGAATCGCCTCGAACGACTGCAGATCTTTCTGTATCTCACTCCAGTTTTCTTTAGCTTCAGCAGTCGATACTTTTTCTGCCTGTTTTTCCAAAAGCGTTAATAAAGGGTCTTTTTCATCGCCAATCTTCTTTTCCTCAGGAAGCAATGGCTTAAGTTTCTGCACCAGCAAATTTAATTTCCTTTTTATATCAAGATAGACTATTTCCAGATCGTTATCACATTGACGAAGGATAGTCATTACCCTTTTTGTGAAGCCATTTTGATCTTCTAAAAATCCAGCGGGAGTTTTAAAAATATCTTTGCTCCTATCTGCTTTCTTACACTCAATTTTTTTATATTCGGTTGTGCTGTTATTTGTTGAACTCTCATTATCTTCCAATTTTTTTTGCATCTCTTGAACTTTTTGAAACGATAAAAATGCTTCTTCCTTTTCCTCTGGATTCATTTTGTTAATCTCTGCTGGACTTTTTAATAAAAAAGAGAGTGCGATTATCTGTTGATGGATTCGAGGGAATTTTGGTTTATGCCGAGCTTTATTTGATTGATCATCGATCTCACCCGAACTTTCTGATACTTGATCAGGATTAAAATATTGAAACAAAAAACCTAATCTTATTGCTATACCATGACAATAGAGGGCCTCATTCTGCAAATTGAGATCTAAAAATTGCAACGCTGCTTCTTCTTGTTCCTTGAAGGCCTGATAATATTCTTGATCGGCCTCTAGCTGCGTCATCTCTGCCGTTGGCCAAGGATCATCTTTTCTCAAGCGAGGAGAATCTCCCTCTCTATTGAGAAATCGAGCTTTCGCAATCACAAGATCGGGAATTGTTATGGAGGGCTCTTCTTTTTGTGCTGGCGAGTCATATTTAGCACTCAACCTACTCACAACCCTGACTATTTGTTTCAAAAATACTTTTTTTTGTAATTGGCGTTCCTGTTCTTCTTCTACCTCTTGCTTCACTGCTGCATCGCTTGCTTTTATCTCAGGAGAAAAAGTAACTTCCGTTTTTTCTTTCTTCTTTTTTGGTGTCACTTGCTCCGATCCGACTCCTTGAGTTACTTCTACGTCTGAACTCTTAAAAGATTGTAATTGTTCTGAATAATTTTTCTGATCAGCAGCAAGAAGAGCCGCGAACTCTTCACGCTTCAGATATTTTTTCCTCATGGTATCATCTCTTAGTCCAAGACCTAGAAGACTATCTTCCCTTTCCATTGAGTCAGAACTATTGGTAGAGGAACCACCATCATCAGGATCTGTATCCTCTCTTGCAGCAACTTCATTCTGAGCGCCGTGTTGCATTTGCGAATCCTCTTGCTCTAGGTCCCCCAATGGACGATCTCCTCCTAGAACAGCAAAAGAAAAACTTGGGAGAACCAACGATAAAAAACAAATAGCAATGCAATGGCCTAACAAACGCGGGGGGAAAATGTTCATAGCTTAACGAGGCCACCATAAAACCTTTCACCCTTTGAGTCAAGTATCACCCTGCTAGCTTTCAGCATTTTTTTCTTCCTTCTCTGACAAAAAACGCTCAGAAATGGCCCTAGCGCTTCGTTTGTTGAGGGGGGTGCTATGATCATACCCGGAAAGTGAAATTTTTTATTTTCATCAAATCATTCTTATAAAAAGCTAGTTACAGCGTATTTCTTGAGTTCACCAAAAGCCAAATTTCCATTTCTTCTCTGTAGAATTCCCAAAAAAAGAGCTCTTCCCGTTAAAAACAGCCATTTCTGAGATAGCGCTTCGATCTTCGGCCTTGTTCTAAGAAAAAATGTCTACGCTTCTAACCCGCCCTCTTCAATTTAATACACTATCAATAAAATTTGAGGAACGAGTCTCATCACTCCTTATCATCTGGCAAGTCCCAAAAAAGTAGTAGGGGAACTCTGGTTCATAAACAAACTACCCCAAGGTGAAGTAGCTTGTCCACTTGCTGCTTGGCTGCTCAACTGCAAAGAATGAAGATAGTACTCGTAAGCAATAGCTGCCACTAACGCAGCTACCGAAATCCCAGAAAGAACGCGGCAGCGTGTGAAAGCAGGAGTCCTTGCGTCATCGAGATTAGTATCGATATTCAGAGATGGTCTTCCTCGCGGAGGCGTAGTAAAACCGCCGCTGCCAGAATTCTGCTGCAAGTTCGGTAATATTTTGCGGGCTACTGTTTCTCCTTCTACTCGTTCTTTTGGTGCAGAAGAGATGACTCTACTTACAGTCCTCTGATGGCGAAATTCCAACGCCGATCCATCTTTCGTAAAAGTTAATTCTCCAACCCTTTGATCATCATAAAAAAACTTATTATTCGCAGGGAAATATGCAGAGTCCACTAGAGCAAATTTCCGCATATTCTCCTGAAAAGAAGAATTAAAATCCCAGATAACCTGCCTTTCGAAAGCCTCTTCTCCTTTTTGTTTATCAACTGGTGTTATTTCTGTTTGACGTAGAGACTGAACAATCAATTTCTCATAATTAGTAAGGATTGGAACAGCAAGGTTTCCAAGTGATTCTTGGTTAAAATAAAGTTCTGAATAGCTACTCAAATAAGTCACGGCATTGAGGCAAGCGCGTAGTTGGGCTTGATTTTCAGCTGATTGAGTTTCGTCTAGAAGTTGCAAGGCTTCTTCCGTTTTTTGTTGAATTGCCTCATGGATTTCTTGATCAAATTGCAATGGCGTCATCTGCTTCCTGATCAACT
>VHCR01000195.1 GCA_016871655.1 Verrucomicrobiota bacterium | reverse complement strand
TCCCTGCCATTGAAGAAGCCATCTTTGCAGGCGTGCCAGTAAATGTGACACTGCTTTTCTCGTGCGAGCAATATTTGGCAGCGGCAGAAGCTTATCTCCGCGGCATTGAGCGGCGCATTGCAGCCGGCTTATCAGCTTGGGTTCCTTCGGTCGCTTCCGTTTTCATTAGCCGTTGGGATGTCGCCGTCGCTTCCAAAGTTCCAGAAAATTTAATCAATAAGCTTGGCGTTGCTGTTGGAGAAGAATGTTACAAAGCCTACTGCGCCTTGATCAGCTCGCCTCGTTATTTGAAAGCGCTCAACTCCGGAGCCGCCGTACAACGACTTCTCCTTGCGAGCACGGGAACGAAAGATCCCAAAGCTCCTGACACACTCTACATCTCAGGATTAGCTGCTCCATTCACAATCAACACGATGCCAGAAAAAACACTCCTTGCTTTTGGAGATCACGGCAAAGTGACTGGTAGCATGAGCTCCGATGGAGGCTCTTGCGATGCAACGCTCGAAGCCTTCACAAAAGCCGGCATCGACTTGAAGGCACTGGCCGCCACGCTTCAAAAAGAAGGAGCGGAATCTTTTGTAGCTTCTTGGAATGATCTGATGAAGGTGATTGAGACCAAGACTGCAGTTTAAAAAATAAAGAAGAATAGCCGCTAAAGCAGGACACAAAGATCACAAAATTAATTTTTTTATAAAAAAATTCTTTTTTGTTCTCTCTGCTGCCACCACAGGTGGCATTTGAGCTTTTTGCGATGAATTCTTTTTTTAGACTTAATTAATTTAATTTTCCAACCAATGATCAAAAAACCAAAGACCAAAAAGTCATCCCCTGCTCGGGCAGTCACTCGCAAAGCAATAGCAAAGCCAACTGCCAAGCCGGCACAGAATTCGCCGTTAAAAATCCTTGTTATTGATATTGGCGGGTCGCATGTCAAAATGAGTTGTAGTGGCCATAGTGAAATTAGAAGGTTTCCTTCCGGCCCGAGAATGACTCCTAGCTTCATGATTCAAGAAATTAAAAGGCTAACTTCTGATTGGAACTATGATGTCATCTCGATGGGATGTCCGATGCCGATCAAAAAAGGAAAGCCGATTAAAGAACCGGCCAATCTGGGAAATGGATGGGTCGGCTTCAACTATGAAAAAGCTTTTGATCGCCCTACCAAAATCATTAATGACGCCGCCATGCAGGCTCTAGGCGACTACGAAGGCGGAAGAATTTTGTTTCTTGGTTTTGGAACTGGCCTTGGCTCCACCTTGATTGAAGAAGGCGTCATCGTTCCTCTAGAACTTTCTCAACTTCCTTACAAAAAAGGAACATTTGAAAAATATGTTAGCAACAAAGCTCTTGAGAAAAAAGGAAAGAAAAAATGGACAAAAGAAGTTTTTAAAATCATTGAAATTTTTAGAGCGGCTCTAGAGCCAGAAGAAATCGTGCTTGGCGGAGGTAATGCACAAAATCTTCAACAAGTACCAAAAGGGTGCCGCGTCGCAGAAAATTCCAATGCTTTCATTGGCGGCTTCAGGCTTTGGAAAGATTCAGTCAAAAAAATTTGAATAATTTAACTTAAACCCAAAATATGTTTTCTACATCTTCTCTTGCTACCACTCAACGCCCAGCTTGGAAAGCCCTCCAAGCCCATAGCTCACTCTTCAATGAAAAATCGCTCAAGCAACTTTTTGCAGAGGACTCGCAACGAGGAGAAAAATTAACAGCAGAGGCCGCTGGTATCTTTCTCGATTATTCCAAAAATCGGATCACAGAAGAAACTCTTTCCTTGCTTTGCCAGCTAGCTCAAGAGTCTTGCCTCCGCGATCGCATCGATGCGATGTTTCATGGCGACAAGATTAATATTTCTGAAAACCGCGCTGTTCTGCATATTGCTCTGCGTGCTCCCAAAGGCCAAAAGATCATGGTCGATGGAAAAGATGTCGTGCCCGAAGTTCATGAGGTCTTGGAAAGAATGAGCACCTTCAGCAACAGGATCCGTAGTGGCGAGTGGAAAGGACACACCGGCAAGCGGATTAAAAATGTGATCAACATCGGAATCGGCGGTTCTGACCTTGGTCCGGTGATGGCCTACGAAGCGCTTCGGCACTACAGCGAACGATCCATGACATTTCGTTTTGTCTCCAACGTCGATAGCACGGACTTCGTGGAAGCAACGCGTGATCTCGATCCATCAGAAACACTCTTCATTGTTTCTTCTAAAACATTTGGAACATTGGAGACCTTAACTAATGCTCACAGCGCGCGTGATTGGTTGCTCACTGGCTTGGGCGGAGACGAGAAAGCGATTGCGAAACATTTCGTAGCCGTTTCTACGAATGCTGAAAAAGTTTCAGCCTTCGGCATCGACACGCAAAACATGTTTGGCTTTTGGGATTGGGTTGGTGGCCGTTACTCGATGGACTCTGCGATTGGCCTCTCCACGATGATTGCCATTGGTCCCGATCAATTTCAAGAAATGCTCGCTGGCTTTCACGAAATGGATGAGCATTTTAGAACAGCTCCTTTTGAAAAAAATCTTCCGGTACTAATGGGGCTTCTGGCCGTTTGGTACAACGATTTTTTTGATGCGCAAACAGTTGCCGTCCTCCCCTACGATCAATATCTCAAGCGCTTCCCAGCTTATTTGCAGCAGCTCACAATGGAGAGTAATGGAAAACATGTCACCCTCGATGGAAAAAAAGTCGACACACAAACAGGCCCCATTTATTGGGGCGAGCCAGGCACCAACGGTCAGCATTCATTCTATCAGCTGATCCACCAAGGAACGCGTCTGATTCCATGTGACTTCATCACGTTTTATAAAACGCTCAATCCACTGGGACGTCATCACGACCTCCTCGTCTCAAATGTGTTTGCGCAAGCAGAGGCCCTCGCCTTTGGAAAAACTGCAGAGCAAGTTCGTGCTGAAGGAACTCCTGAAAAGTTGATCCCTCATCGTGTCTTCGAAGGAAATCGTCCATCCAACGTCATCCTCGCTGATGTACTAAGTCCGAAGATGCTTGGAAAATTGGTTGCTCTCTACGAACATTCTGTCTTCACGCAAGGCACTATTTGGCATATCGATTCTTTTGATCAATGGGGTGTTGAGTTAGGAAAAGTTTTAGCACAAGCTATTATCCCTGAGTTGGAGAGCCCAACGGCACCTGAGCTAAAACACGACAGCTCGACGAATCACTTGATTTCGCTTTATCGGAAAAAAAAGTAGAAGATTAAAAAAATTCACAGGAATGGAAGGGATGAAAGGGATAAGAAAAATTATTTTAAGTTTTTAGTTTTTTGAATTTAGATTTCAATTAATTTATAAGTATTGTGTTTAACCTAAAAACGTGAATGAAAATAAAAAATTTTACGCAATATAGTTTGTTTCAAAATGTTCGTCCTAATGCCTCACTAACCGTTCAGGTTAGCCACGGCCTTATTACAACCATTTTTAAATCAAACTCCTTACGCAACCTTTCCCATTTTCA
>VHCR01000194.1 GCA_016871655.1 Verrucomicrobiota bacterium | reverse complement strand
GATCCGATACAGCTCTCAAAATTGCATTCAGTGTTCCAATACGTAAAAAAGAATGCGCTGGAATTGGCAATCTCTGGTGTGATGGGATTTCGGTTTGAAGAATAACATGACTTCCAACTTGATTGACAACACGGTATCCCCACCGTCGACATAACACCGCAATCAATGTTTTGCCAGATAAGTTTCTAGGAAGCTTCATTTAAGCCAGTGCAAAAACTTCATCTTTAACTAAGTGAAGTCGAATATTAATGACTCTAGCAGGTTCATCAAAAAAGAATCCACGTACAGCTTCAGAAATGGCTTGTTTTAACGAACTCCAATCATCTCCTTGCGTTACGATGGGCTCGGTAAGACATTCGGCAACAAAACCACCATCACCTTCTTGTGTAACCTCAAAAATTAAATCATCCATAAAATAATTTTCTACGCCGTCCTAAAAATGATTCTCGCTTTGGTCAAGTCATAAGGTGACATTTCGACAGTCACTTTATCGCCAGGAACGATACGGATGAAATGTTTTCTCATTTTCCCAGAAATGTGAGCCAAGACCATATGTTCGTTTGAAAGTTTAACACGAAACATCGTGCCGGGGAGAACTTCAACAATGATCCCGTCTGTTGTGATTGCTTCTTCTTTTGCCATAAAAACAAGGCTACAGGTTACAGGTTGCAACTTACAGGTAAAGGCTAAAGAGTTACCTTCAGCGTTTTCTTTTGCCCGAATCGATCGAGGAAATGCAACTCTCCATGAGCGAGCGCATGCTCATGAACCATTTTGGTAACTTTTACGTCAAAGCAACAATATTCCGCAATCTGCATGACCTTCCCCTCACGCCACCATCGAATTGCATCCAGCCCATCCCCCGTCTTTCCAACTCCTAGTGTGGCTTGCGCAACGGCATCCAACGAAAGCCGATGTCCTGCTGCGCGCTCCACCACTTCCAATAAATCGAGTGTTGGCAGATGATGCGGCAAATCAAGAATCGTATACCCCATCAAAACTTCATAATCAAAACGCCGGCTATTGTATCCGACGACAAGATCGGCTTGGCTCAAGGTCTCTATTAATTGTGGCACACGCCTCTCGCTAAAAATTTCATACTTCCCCGAAGCGGTACTGTAAGTAACGCCAATAGAAATTTTCATGTCTGCTTTCTTCGACCAGCCACCAACATCATTTGCGGTTAACTGAGTTTCCAAATCGAAGTAGACGATATTTTTTGCCATTGAAGAATTTAACCACAAAAAGATTCAGAGAAAAAGAGGAATAGCCGCAAAAGAACACAAAGGAAAATATTCTGGTTGTTGCTGTCTTCTTTTTTGTGCTCTTTTGCCTGCTTTTGTGGCTATTATTTTTTCCTACAACCTATCACCTACAACCTACAACCTTTCCTCCATGTGCGGCATCGCTGGCATTTTTCATCAACGCTCTCTTTCCCCTGATCGCCTGGAAGCGGCTCGGGAAGAGCTTCGTACGCGCGGCCCTGATGGATCGGGATTACGCTGTTTTTCTTATCAGCAAGAACGATGGAATGTTTCTGACCGCGGAACCGCTGCACTATTGCAGACGCGGCTTAGCATCCGCGACCTCTCTGATGCTGGCACACAGCCGATGAAGAATGAAGATGGTTCCGTATGGATTGTTTACAACGGAGAAATCTATGGATGGGAACAGCAAGCTGACGAGCTGAAGAGCCGCGGCCACCACTTCACAGGCCACTGCGACACCGAATTTATTTTACATGGTTACGAAGAATGGGGAGAAGCCGTCCTCGATCGTTTGCGAGGGATGTTTGCGATTGCGATTTTTGATTTGCGCCGCGAACGACTTCTTCTTGCGCGTGATCGCCTGGGAGAAAAACCACTTTTCTATCGTCCAGAAAAAAATAGTTTTTCTTTTGCGAGCAGCGCTCGCGCCTTAGCCGCTCTGCATGGGCCTGAGGAACCATTGCGCCTCAACCCTCGCGCGATCGATGCCTTTCTCACGCATCGCTACATTCCAGCACCACTCTCGATTTTTGAAGGAGTCTACAAACTTCCTGCAGCTCACCGGCTCATCGTAAAACTTAATCGAGGAAAAATTACTGTCGGCAAACCAGAAGAATATTGGAAACTCACGCCCGAAAAAACTGACGTTTCAAAAATTTTCCATGAAGCTGTTGAGGAACGCCTCGTTTCCGATCGCCCTCTCGGAATTTTTCTCAGCGGCGGCATCGACTCTCAAGCCATTGCTGCTGCGGTTGCACAAAGCCAATGCCTCTCCGAGTTAAAAACATTTACGGCAACATTCCCGAACGATCCTCGCTTTGATGAATCTACCGCTGCAGCAGAAATTGCACACCGCCTCGGATTGAGTCACCGAGTTCTTCCGATCACGATGAGCTCAAGTGATGCCCCGCGGATCATCGCTGATCTCGATGAACCCTTTGCGGATCCTTCGTCCATTCCAACGTGGTACTTGTGCCAGGCAGCCGTTCAAGAAATTGTCGTTGCCCTTGCTGGCGATGGGGGTGACGAACTCTTCGCGGGCTACAAACGTTATGCCGTACATCAACGCGCTGCGCGACTCTTACCTCGTTTTTCAAAAAAGAAATCACCGTGGTCCTCTTCCCATCTTTGTTTGAAAACCTCACACCGCGGTCGCTGGGAACGACTCTTGCTCAGCTATCAACTCGGTTGGGAAGAGGCTTACGCGCTGCGTTTCTCGGCACTCGATCCACTGAGTCGCGCTTTTTTGCAACCTGACCTGGCTGTACAGGCTCATTATTGGAGGCTTCCAAGCTCACACCTCTCTGTACGCGATTGGATGTTGGAATGTGACCAACTCAATTATCTACCTGAATATATTTTGAGAAAATCAGATCTCTGTGGAATGGCTCACAGCTTGGAATTGCGCAGCCCGATGGTCGACCATCGTTTTGTCGCAGCGGTTTATGGCATGAGTGAGCATGAGCGTTTCACGCATCCTTCTAAAAAATTTCTTCAAAATCAAATCGGCCCTCAAGCCGTGACTGGACCAAAACGCGGGTTTAATCCGCCGCTGCATCAATGGTTGAATCAGGAACCTTTACTCTCGCTTTCGCAAGATTTACCGAGAGAACTCGAACAACTAACCGATGGTCAACTCGCTTTAGAACGCCTTGCAGCCTTGATGTGTGAGGCAGAGAAAAATTCCAGCTTGGATGAGATCACATGGATGCTGCTGACATTAAGATTGTCACTCGATCAACTGAAATAAGAAGAATTCACCACAAAGATCACAAAAAGCTATGAGAAAAAGTAACGGTTAGCGAGTAGCGAACGGCGGGTTCTGAGGCAATATTTTTTAGGCAGACCTATTTTGAATTTTCGGATATGAAATCACTCTTGGTAGAGTAGAGAGAGGATACGGGTTGAGAGCCTCATAGGCAATGACCGTTTCCCTCTCCCCCTCGTTCAAACCGTACGACCGGATTTCCCGGATACGGCTTTCGGGTGCTGTTCT
>VHCR01000193.1 GCA_016871655.1 Verrucomicrobiota bacterium | reverse complement strand
AGCTGAATTCATTGTAACGTGTTATCGTAATCAAAAAATATAGTGTATTAAATTGAAAAGGGCATGTTAGAAGCGCTGAAATTTTTTCTTAGAACAAGGCCGAAGATCGAAGCGCTATCCGAAGATAACGTGAGATCTGAGAACGCAGTTCTAAGGAAAAAGAGCAAGCTTATCGCGTGCCCTTTTCAATTTAATACACTATAACATAGAAGTTAAGAATTAATAGCCGTAAAAGAACGCAAAGAGTTCAAAGCAATAAAAATCTTTTTTTGCGTTCTTTGCGTTCTTTTGCGGCTATTCTTCTTCCTTTTCTTCCACTCTTTTGTGGCTAATTTTCTCATGCATTCCAAAAACAGACATCGTCCCCCTTCCTCAAAAAAAAGAGGTCCGGCGCGCTTGGTAATCGCTTTGAAATTTTTAACAGCCTCACTTCTGCTCTGGGCCTTGATTGGCGGGTTCTACTACCTCTGGGCCCTGACCTTTGATCTCACAAAAATTGGACAGATGTCGCAGCGCTCAGTGATCTATGATCGTACAGGAGCTCTCTACAGCCTGGCAGGAGGAGAAAATCGGCAAGTTGTCCCCTTTGATCAAGTCTCCAACTATTTTGTCAATGCGCTCATCAGCCGCGAAGATGCTCGCTTTTATGAACATCATGGTGTTGATCCGATTGGAATCGCCCGCGCAGCAGCTCGAAATCTGCTTCTTGGAGGCATGCGCCAAGGCGGAAGCACGATTACCCAACAACTCGCCCGTAATAGCTTTTCTCTCGGTGGTCACAATTTGCATCGAAAGCTTTTAGAAGCCGCGATGGCTTTTCGCATCGAGACTGAACTTTCCAAAGAAAAAATTTTGGAACTCTACATGAATCGGATCTACTTCGGCCCTGGATTGTATGGGGTCGAGTCTGCAAGCCAGGCTTACTTTCACGTGCCAGCTTCTAAAATGACTCTCTCACAAGGAGCCCTCCTTGCAGGCCTTATTCGCAGCCCCAATCGACTTTCCCCATTCAACAATCTTCCTGGCGCCATCAAACAACGTGATGTGGTCTTGAATAGAATGCAAGAATTAGGCCTCATCACCACCAAAGAACATCAGCAAGCACTTCAAGAAAAAATTCCTCCACCAAGCAATCGTCTCGTCAACTCTCACAACAGTTGGGCTGTTGACGCCGTGTTACACGAGCTCACACAAGTTCTTCCTCCCGAAAAACTCGATGGAAGCCCGCTTCAAATCATGACGACGATCGATGCCGGATTGCAACAAACTGCTGAAAAATCGGTCACCACACGGCTCGCCGAGATTGAGAAGCGAGAAGATTTTCAAGAATCTCATCGTCATCATACAAGCAGCTCCTCCTCCAAAAAATCGAAAAAGAAAAGTTTTTCTGAAAAATTACCACCACTCCAAGGCGCCGTCATCGCGATCGACAACGCCAGCGGTGGCATCGTAGCAATTGTTGGAGGCCGCGATTACAAAACAAGCAAGTACAATCGCGCTACCACGGCAGAACGCCAAGTGGGATCAGCGGCAAAACCGTTTGTTTACGAAGAAGCCCTTCGTAAAGGAATGACGCCTGAATCAATCGTCAACGATGCAGAGCTGACTCCCGCAGAGTTGCCAGAAGGTTTTAAAAATTATGATCCGAAAAATAGCGATGGGACTTTTGGAGGCTGGCGACCGGCGCGCGAAGGATTGATTCACTCGCGCAACACAATGAGTGTCCGCGTCGGTCTCGGAGCAGGATTGCAGAATATCGTGACAACACTGGAACATTTAGGCCTTGCTGAAAACATTCCTCCTTACCCCGCCATCTGCCTAGGAAGTTTTGAATCAACGCTCAAAAAACTGGCAACCTCTTACACAGCCTTGGCAACCGGTGGAGAAAAATTACAAACTCACATCATTGAACAAGTGACGGATGCCGATGGAAAAATTCTTTTCCTCGCGACAAGAGGGCGTGTTCCTGTCTTAGATCCAACTGCAGCTCGGACGACAACAGCCATCTTAACTCAAGTCCTCACCGAAGGAACGGCCAAGAAAGCCTCTTCCTTAGGCCTTCGCAAGCCTGCCGCTGGAAAAACAGGCACGACCGATCATTTTAATGACGCTTGGTTTTTAGGATATACGCAAGGCTTGACCTGCGGGGTCTGGGTCGGCTTCGATCAACCTCAAACCATCATGCGTGGCGGCTATGGCGCAGAGTTGGCACTTCCAATTTGGGTCGATGTCATCGAGTCGCCTGCTGCAAACAAATATCCTGCAGGGGCGCTTTGAACGGCTTGATAGCAAGGTATGAGACATAGCGCTGCACTCTTCCTCCTCACTCAACACAAAAACTCCTTCATCGACGACTTGCGGAAGACCCATGCCTACTGCGTTGGCCTCGAATTTCGATTTTGGACAAGTATGACACATACAGCCGCTATACCAATGACGGATGAATTTTAGGAAAATTATACGCAGGAATTTTTAGCGCTAGCAAGGAGTCAGAGCGTGCTGCTACCGAGGTAACAGTAGCGATGACAACGCTGCTAGCGCTAAAAATAACAAGTAGAAATTCCTAAAATTCATTCGTTATTGGTATACATCGAATTTCTTCGTCCTCCTTGTATCCATGGGCCCTGCGCTGCTTCTGACTACGATTTATAGTGTATTAAATTGAAAAGGGCACGCGATAAGCTTGCTCTTTTTCCTTAGAACTGCGTTCTCAGATCTCACGTTACTTCGGATAGCGCTTCGATCTTCGGCCTTGTTCTAAGAAAAAATTTCAGCGCTTCTAACATGCCCTTTTCAATTTAATACACTATACCATGAAATATCCGAGATAAGCGAAGCCTCATTTTAAAAATCGGAACTAGTATTTTGTGTAAGTCTCCGGTAGAATTTCGTTCTTCATGAACATTCACGAATACCAAGCCAAACAACTTTTTGAACGCTTCAACGTTGCCACCTCACGCGGTGGTGTCGCAACTACTCTAGAAGAGGCTCGGAGCGTCGCTGCCTCTCTCACTTCTCCAGAACTCGTCGTCAAGGCCCAGATCCACGCAGGTGGACGCGGCAAAGGCACTTTTACGAACGGTCTTCGCGGCGGTGTTCAAGTCGTGAAAAATGTTGAGGCGGCTGTCGAGCTTGCTGGCAAGATGCTCCAGAATACGCTCGTCACGCATCAAACAGGACCCGAAGGAAAATTGGTACAAAAAGTTTTGATTGCAGAGTCCGTTGATATCGAAAAAGAATATTACGTTGCCATCTTGCTCGATCGCGCTTCAGGCGCTCCGATCGTGATTGCCAGCACCGAAGGGGGTGTCGATATCGAATCGGTCGCAGAAAAAACACCGGAGAAAATTTGGAAAGTTCCTGTCCACCCGCTCCTCGGCCTGCAGCCTTATCAGGCACGTCACCTCGCACGTCGCCTCGGTTTTTCAGGAAAGCAATTTTCAGCAGCTAGCAAACTTTTGTTGAATCTCTATCGCCTCTTCG
>VHCR01000192.1 GCA_016871655.1 Verrucomicrobiota bacterium | reverse complement strand
ATGACAAAGACAGCAATAAGACTCAGTGCTAAAACCCAACGTGGAATTCGTTCCCATTGCCATGCGAGGAGGAGCGCAAGAGCCGGCATCGCAAGCAAGAGGTAGCGTTCATCACGTTGATTTGGGAGAGAAAAAACAAGAAAGACAACGGCAACCCAGATCCAGAGCAGAGTTTCTTCGTATGAGAGCTCTTTTCGGCGAGGCCAGCTGATAAAAAAAAGAGCCACAACCGCTGGAGCCAGTAATCCCGCATTGAGCGGATAGGCAATGACGTTGCGCCAAATGCTGGAGCTGCCAACAAAAAAATTCCAAAGATAATTTCCAGCTCCGGCATCAAATTTTCCCAAATTTTCGCGAATCACAAAATCATGAAGAATTTCTTTGGGATGAGGGTCGAGAACAAACCAGAGCGAAAAAATGCCGAGAGCGAACAAACTCATCAAAGTAATTTTCCCCGCTTCCTGCCGGAACCATTTTTTTACATCATACTCATGAGCATGCAGGCGCCACCAAGCTCGTCCGGCAGCGACAGGGACAATCAAGGCAAACGATTTGTAGAGGAGAGCCATGCCCGCGATGGCTCCTGTGAGCAGGATCGTTTTCCACGAATGAGAGTGCTTGGGCCAGAGCAGTAAGAAAAAAAGTGGGAGGAAGATCCAAAAAACTTCTGGTGCGCTGGTGAGAAAACAACGGCCATAGCGAAATGTTCCAAAGAAACTTAAAAAAATTAATCCCGCGAGAAGGCCGATGTCTGCTCGCCGAGTGAGCCGCTTGCCCAGTAAAAAAAGTAAGAACGCCGTGAGCAAGGTATAGACTACATTGGGCCAACGCAAGTTGAAGAGCGACCAGTTTTTTCCCCAGTCGGTTGATACGATTCCTTGCCAAAAAAGCAGAGGTGGTTTCGTATTGCGATGATAGGAAATCGGAGATTGGAGCGGCAGCCAATGCCCGCTTTGAGCCGTTGCGCGGGCGATCTGCGCGTAGAGAAGCTCATCTCCATTGGTCGCGATGTGATCACTCCCAAGTCCGTAGAAGTAGACGAAGATAGCGAGGAGAGCTAACAGCAACTGCGAGAAATTTTTTTGGAATGGCATCGGTTCATCTTAACGCATGTCAGATGCCTGACAAGAACGCTCTAACCGACTGGCTGAGATCTGAGCGCTAGAAGATTACTCGACAACATCAATGATAAATGTTGCGTATTGCTCACTTGAGAAAAGATGGTTTTGAGTAAGGGTGAGCTTTGTTTGCCCTAGAGCATGAGGTTGGAAAACCCACACATAGCAGTCATGTACTCCCGTTGAGGAATTGCTAAGACTGCCCTCGAGTGTGAGTTTCAACAAACTTGGATTGGCTATGTTAAAACAAAAATCCTGATTCTGAGCCCACTGCTTAACTTGGTGAATTTTTAAGGCAAGTTTTTCATGAAGATGAACCGTTATGATTTGCTGATCGTTTGCTTTGGTAATGACTTGCCAGATCTCACCTGGAATTTCTGAAGGATTGCTCTCTGGCGTGATAGCTGAAACAGGGAAGAGGCTAGCTGCTAGAGTGACTACAAAAAAGAAGAGGAAAAATTTTTTCATAAAAAGTTTTAGTGGTGTGATGAGAGTTTGCCGATAGTTGTACAACAGATTAGACAAGCTGCAATAGAAATCGTTCAAAAATTGATTTGGCAGGGCCAACTCAGATCTGTCAACGTATGTTCTGCTCAATTTTATGCTTTCTCTCCCTCATTTCTCCAATTTTTTTAGCCAACTCAAAGAATCGTTTCGTAAGGATAAGTTGCTTTGGTTGGCACTTGTTCTTTGCGTTGGGTTTAGTTTAATAGGAGCTCAGTGGGGCAAGATAGAGGATTGGAATCCTGATCAAATGGCTTTTCGGGGAGTGCCTACGAATCTCATGGTCGGTGACTATTTGAAACCGCCGCTGACCACGTATGCCGCACGACTCTTGGTGCTGAATCCTGTCGATTGCGTCATGAATGGAATCTTTCATGCGCCAACAAAATTAAGATTGGAAGCTCGCGTGATCGGAGTTCGCATTTTAACGATTCTCTATTTCTGCATTGCGGTAGCCTTAATTTATTTTTCACTCCTGCGATGTTCAAGCAAGACTGCCGCTTCAGCTGTAGCCATGATCATGGGAACAAGCGCTGGATTGCAGGCCTATACGCATTATGGAACAGCCGACATGCCAGTTGTGTTCTGGATGGTGGCTTCTTTTTTTTGTGCGCTCCATGCAGCGCTCTCGGGAAGGCTTTCATGGGGGATTGCAGCTGGCCTGCTCGCTGGCCTCTCTGCCGCCTGCAAATACAATGGACTCGGTGTGGCAATTGCAATTCCAGTTTTTTTTCTTTTTCAAAATGGACCAAGGACACTGCTCAGCAAAAATCTCTGGCTCTCCTCGCTTGCTGTGCCCATCGGTTTTGTGCTTGGATGTCCCGGCGCGATCTTTGATCACACCCGCTTTGTCGAAGATTTTCTTTATAACCTCTACACGACGCCGGTCTATGCCGGAAATGTTTCTCATGCCGGGTATGAGCGCTTTCTCACCTTCATTCCAAACATCGTGGGATGGCCAGTTAGTTTTTTACTGATCGGTTGTGTTACGGCCGCCATTTTTTTGTTTTTTCTAAAGCGATTAAAAAAAGAGGAAGTGCTCTTGCTTGGAGGAGCGTTTGCTGTCTTTTTCTTTTACTTCATCACTATCGGTCGATTCCCCAGAATGGAAATGCGCTTTGTCATGCCTGTCGTGCCGTTCTTGTTAGTCGCTGCCGGCCCAGCTCTCGCGAGAATCAACAAACAACTTCTCACGATCCTCTTGATTCCTATTGTAATTTATAATCTTGTTTGTTGCGGCATTGTTGGATGGCGATTTTTAAGTGACCCTCGGATGAAGGCTGACAGCTGGGCCGAGGAACATTTCAAAGCTGGCGATGTCATCGAGAGTGTTTATTCTCCCTATTGGAATGACCTCATTCCAGGATTGAAGGTGATTCAAATGCCTCTTTTCATGGGGCACACGGAGCGGTTCAAAAAGTTTTTTGGGAACAATCCTATTATTGCAAAAGGACTATCAAAATTCGGCAATGATCCCTCAGCCGAAATTTTCACACGCGAAGCATTGCAGAAGCGCAACCCCGACTACGTCACCTTTTCTTTGTTTGCCGTCTTTTGTTCTGCTTCGGTAGCGAAGCAATATTATCAGGATCATCTTGCTGAAAAATTGGGCTACCATATTGTCTGGCAAGAAAAGTATTGGCTTTCTCCGCGATGGGCCTACCCGCAACAAGTCGATTTTTTAGTTCCAGCTATGTATATCCTCAAGAAAGATAAGGTCGTCGCGCATGAGCCATAATTTAAAAACTATTTTGGTCACTGGAGGTGCTGGCTATATCGGCTCTCATACCTGCGTGGCCTTATGCGAGGCTGGTTACACGCCGGTGATCTTTGATGATTTTTGCAACAGCAGTATTTCGGTTGTAAAAAAAATAGAAACGCTAGCCCG
>VHCR01000191.1 GCA_016871655.1 Verrucomicrobiota bacterium | reverse complement strand
CATCAGGTTCACTCGGCAACCAATCCACTCCACCTTGCTCATCGGCAATAAATCCATCTTGTGAAGTTGCAATGTAGAGAATGACGTTGCTCATCTTACTTAAAATTTAATGACTTTTGCGCTCCGAAGTATAGATCCGGCCGACTCGTAACGCTTCTCTTTTCCAATCCATGTACACTTCAATAGTCATGCGCGGCGAATGCGTTGAGGTAATCTCTCTTCTTCGAGGTTGAGACCCAGCTCATCACTTCCTGGCGCTGCCAAATGAGAAAGGCGATCATGCAATTGCAAAATAAAAAGAGCAGTCGCTAAAGTCCCCATTGAAACCGAAGGATCACCTTTTTCCAAACGCCATAACGTATCACGACTCACAAAAAGCCGAGAGGCCATGTCTGCCGTTGAGATCCTTCGCTTGCGTCGCGCCAAGGCAAGATCATGCCCCAACCTTCGCAAAGCGCGAGCAGCAGGAAGCGGTAGTGAAGAGGACAGTAATTGAGGCATGATTTATTGTCTGCTATAACTGACATAATGTCAATTATTGACTGCTATAGCAGTCATTATCATGACTAACTTCATGTTGACTTAATCTCACGCCGCAGCCAATCAAAAGTTTGCTGCACAATATCAGGCCTTTTTCGCACATAATGATCCATGTCGAGAACACGGAGATACGTAACGTTGGCTCCTGCCTTTTTAGCTTTCTCAACAAAGGCATCCGATGAAGCAATGAAGCTGTCTTTGGCTCCAGCAAATGCTAAGAAAGGCATACTGATTTTTGAATAATCAACATTGGGACAAGTTAAAGCATCGGCATGATATTTATAAGTCATGCCAAAAAAATATTTTCCCGCTGTTGGATTTCGCAATGTTTCATCCATGCGCGCGTCATAATCAACGCGCGAGGTAATGCCTTCGCTTTGAAATGCAGTGAGGTCGTCGATCTTCAATTGTTGTAAAAATGCCCAGAGCTGCTCGCGCCAAGGCCAATCGCCCGCGCCAGACCAACTGATGACCGCCATTGTCATGTCACAATATTCGGTTGCGAGCGTGGTTGCAATCGAACCTCCTTCCGAAACGCCAAAGAAAATTAATTTTCCATTCCAACCTTGAGGAGGATCTGATTTCAAATGATTGATCACCGCTTTATGATCGTGCAGGCGCTGAGAGCACGTGTAGTGCTCCATGAAAATATTTTTGTCGATCTTGTTTCCATCAACACCCCATTGCTCCACCGTTAAAACAGCTGTTCCTAAATCTAAAAATTCCTGGAGATAGTAACGATGAAGATGAATGATGCTGCTAACATCATCTCGAGAGGTTGAGCCACCACAGAAAACAACAACCGGATAGGAAGCTAACGTAGAGCCGGACTTATTTTTTGGTTTGCTTAAGTAATAAACAATGTCAGGAGCATTCGGCTCCAATCGTTTTGTTGTAAATCGACACGAAGGTGGAATCTCATAAACAGGATCCCATTTTGTCTCTCCTGATCCGTGTATTTGTAGGGAATGATTTCATCTGCTGCTAAAATGATATTTCCTGTAACGATCATTCCAATGATCGCAGCGATTATTTTTATAAACGCTAATTTCAGATTTTTCATTTTTTAGCACGAGAACAAAATTCCAAAATATCACCCGGCTGGCATTGGAGATGTTTGCAAATGCTGGCCAGCGTGGAAAAACGAATCGCTTTGGCTTTGCCTGTTTTTAAAATGCAAAGATTTTGAGGCGTAATGCCAACGGCAGCGGCAAGGTCTTGCAATTTCATTTTTCGTTTGGCCAACATCACGTCGAGATTGATGATGATTTTCATATTTTTAGATTGTGAGTTGTTGCTCTTCCTGCAATTTACTTGCTTCACTCATCACCCACGCAATAATTATCACAACTCCTCCCCACAAAATGTCTTGGATATTCGTGACCGTAAAAGCAATGGAAAGAATGCGTTGTCCTGGTGGATTGTGGAGCGTTGCTACAAGAACCATCATCGTATCGAAAATCGGTTTGAACACGATCGCATTCAGTAAAAAAATTCCGGCGAGATATTGATAGCAACGAGCATTGGTCGCGGTAAAAATATTTCCTTCACTATAATTTTTAAAAATCAATTTTAAAACCAAAAGCCCCATCCAGACGGGCAGATGGCCGATCAAGTCAGCACCGAGGCCAAACAATTTTAATCCAGGCGTCCATGAAATCATCCATGGTTTGACAAAAGCAGTAGGTCCTTTAATCGCAAAACAGATTCCTAATCCAGAAAGTTGTTTGATAATCGAGTGATCAATGAAGATCCATTTTGCGATATAAAAAAAAGGCATTGCTACCAACAGAGTTGTAGCAATAGAAGATCCAAAACGACTAACGTTTTTTATTTTTTGAAGTGAAGTATTCATAGAATTAACAGTAAAAAGTTAATTTAAAATAGCAATTAATTATTGTTTGTCAATAATTTTTTTCTGTTGGATCATTTTTTAAAAAGAATTTAGCTTTAGCATCGCTATGGAAAAACTTTTTTCTTACGGAACGTTACAGCAAGAAGAAGTTCAACTAGCGACCTTTGGCCGCAAGTTGAATGGCATTCAAGATGCTCTTGTCGGTTATAAAACTTCCATGCTTAAGATCACTGATCCTCATGTTCTCGCAACAAGCGGCAAAGAATTTCATCCGATTGTCAGTCGCACGAGCGACCCAAACGATTTTGTTGAAGGAACTGTTTTTGAAGTCACTCAAGAAGAAATTCTTCAAGCTGATTGTTACGAAGTCGGAGATTATCAAAGAGTTTTTGCTCCTCTTCGTTCTGGGCAATCAGCATGGGTCTATGTAAAAACAGAGTAGACCCTTTCCTCAAACTTTCCTAAAAATCTAAAACCATGACAACTCAAGCATCCTCATTCAAAACCAAAGCTTACGCTGCTCTCAGCTCAACAACACCGCTACAGCCACACACGCTAGAACGCCGCTCACTTAACCCACACGATGTGGAAATCACGATTGAATATTGCGGCGTCTGCCATAGCGACATTCATCAAGCGCGTAACGAATGGGGCGGCGCAATTTACCCAATGGTGCCGGGCCATGAAATTGTCGGGCATGTTAAAAAAGTTGGAAGCGCGGTCAAAAAATTTAACATTGGAGATCGCGTTGGTGTTGGTGTGATTGTTGATTCCTGCCGTCATTGCAATTCGTGCCGCGACCATCTTGAACAATATTGTGAAAAGGGTGCATCGCTCACTTACAACAGCACCGAACAAGATAAAAAAACACCGACCTACGGCGGTTACTCTCAAAGCATTGTTACCACAGAAGATTTTGTTTTAAAAATTCCAAAAAATCTATCACTCGCGGCAACAGCCCCTCTCCTCTGCGCCGGCATCACCACTTACTCTCCACTCCGTTATTGGAATATTGGACCAGGCCAGAAAGTCGGTATTATCGGCCTCGGCGGCCTAGGTCACATGGGAGTAAAATTCGCTCACGCTTTTGGCGCCGACACTTATGTCATCACCACCTCTCCTCACA
>VHCR01000190.1 GCA_016871655.1 Verrucomicrobiota bacterium | reverse complement strand
TTGTTATTTTTAGCGCTAGCAGCGTTGTCATCGCTACTGTTACCTCGGTAGCAGCACGCTCTGACGCCTTGCTAGCGCTAAAAATTCCTGCGTATAATTTTCCTAAAATTCATCCGTCATTGGTATAGTAGGTTGAATTGTTCACTCAAAATAAAAATTTCTTTTTTCTGCATTAGCGGATCGCAATTTTATTTGTCCATCCCCTCCAAACCTTCCATCTTCTATCTTCTATCTCCAATCTTCTAATCTCATGTCCAAACTTTCTCTCCGAGATCTCAACGTTGCTAACAAGCGCGTCCTCCTCCGCGTTGATTTTAATGTTCCGATCAATGACAAGAACGAGATTGTTGATGATACGCGCATCGTGGAAGCATTGCCAACGATTCGTCATCTCATTTCTCACGGAGCAAAAGTTATTTTGATGGCTCACTTCGGCCGTCCAAAAGGAACAGTGAATCTCAAATATTCATTGGCTCCTGTTGCAGCTCATCTTAAAAAATTGCTGGCAAAAGAACAGGCAACTGTTGCTTTTTCTGCTGAGTGCATTGGATCTGCTGCAGAAAAGGCAGTTGCAGCGATGAAGGCAGGCGAAGTTCTCTTGCTGGAGAATGTGCGTTTTCATAGTGAGGAGGAGAAGAACGATGCAGCTTTTGCTAAGGCCTTGGCATCACTCGGTGATCTTTATGTCAACGATGCTTTTGGAGCGGCCCATCGTGCTCATGCCTCGACAGCAGGCATTGCCGCTCATCTCTCACAAGCAGCGATGGGATTCCTGATGGAAAAAGAAGTCCGTTATCTTTATGAAGAATTGGCCAATCCAAAACGCCCTTTTCTCGTGATTCTAGGAGGCTCCAAGGTCTCTGACAAAATCGGCGTTATCGAAGCGCTGATGAAAAAAGCAGACACCTTTCTTATTGGAGGTGCCATGGCCTATACTTTTTTTAAGGCACTCGGCATTGAAACGGCGCTTAGCCGCGTTGAGGCTGACAAACTCGATTTAGCGAGAGAGATTTTGGCAAAAGCACGTGAGCGTGGCATTAAATTTTTACTGCCACTCGATTGTATCGCAACTCAGGAAATCAAAGCAGAAGCCACAACAAAAAATATTCCCTTATCCAAAGAATCGGGCATTCCATCGGGCTGGGAAGGCGTTGACATTGGCCTCGCCACACGAGAGCTCTACGCTAAGGAAATTGCTCAAGCAGGAACGATCTTGTGGAACGGTCCTGTCGGAATTTTTGAAATTTCTGATTTTGCTGGCGGTACTCGCGCCCTTGCAGAGGCTCTTGCTGCTAATAGAAATGCTCTTACAATCATTGGTGGCGGTGACTCGGTAACAGCGGTCAAGCAATTTGGTCTCGCATCCAAGATGAGTTTCATCTCCACTGGCGGAGGCGCTTCGCTAGAGCTTCTCGAAGGGAAGGAACTGCCGGGAATTTCAGCGCTGACAGAAAAATAGAAGATGGAAGATAGGAGATAGAAGATGGGAGGGCATGAAGCTGTTTTAAGATCTTTTCAACCTTTTATCTTCCATTTATTATCCATTGAATTATTAACTTCTTCATGGAAGTTGGCATGATGCCATATTCCTATCTTCTATCTTCTTTTTTCCCATGTATCTTCGAAAAAAAATTATTGCTGCAAATTGGAAAATGAATCTCACTTCCAGTGAGGTAGCTCCTTATCTAGAGACGTTTCTTTTGGAAACAAAGCACATCGAAGGAGTCGATGTTGTTTTGATTCCTTCTTTTACCTCAATCCCTAAAGCTTCAGAACTTTTAGAAAAAAATCCCAAAGTCCGTTTAGGTGCTCAAAATTTTTCTTTTCACGAGAAAGGAGCGTTTACAGGAGAGGTCTCTGCTGGAATGCTCCGTGATCTTTTTGTTCGTTACGTTCTAGTAGGCCATAGCGAACGGCGGGAACTTTTTGGAGAAACAGATCACATCGTTCATCAAAAACTTCTAACAGCGCATCGTCATGAGATTCGCCCCATTCTTTGCGTGGGAGAAACACTTGAAGAGCGAAAAAATGGGAAAGCAAAACAGGTGCTCGAACATCAACTCAAGGTTGCTTTGGCTGATTTATCTCACGAAGATCTCGCTGATACGATCATTGCTTACGAGCCTATCTGGGCAATAGGGACAGGTTGCACAGCCACAGCAGCAGAAGCAAGTGAGATGCATCATTTTATTCGCGAAGTCATTAAAGAACTCGCGCACAAAGAAATTTCTCAGAAAATTCGCATTCAATATGGCGGCAGTGTTACTCCCGCTAACGCGCGTGAGCTTTTGAAATCGCCTGACATCGATGGCGCTCTTGTCGGCGGCGCTAGCCTCGATCCCCGGGCTTTTGCGGAAATTGTGAAAGCAAGCCAAGGCTGAAGGCTGCCTTCCATGCGTTTTCTTTCTCTTCCAGCCGTCCTATTCTGCGTTGTCTCGATCACCTTTTTTTTGATGAGGCTTTCCCCGGGAGGTCCATTTGATGGAGAAAGGAAGCTGCCACCAGCCATAGAACATCAGCTTCTTCTCAAATATCGACTTGATGGTCCGTTATGGCAACAGTACACCGACTATCTCAAAGATCTTCTACATGGCGATCTTCGCCTCTCCACGAAATATCGGAATCGAAGTGTTGTTGAACTTTTAGCGCAAACATTGCCAGTCACTTTTTCTTTGGGTACTCTCTCTCTTTTGATGGCACTTGGTTTTGGGATTTGGATGGGAGCTTTTGTGGCAGCTCGTCCTAACTCGTTTGCAGATCATCTTGCGCTGCACTTTGCCCTTCTAGCTGTGTCTCTTCCCGCTTTTGTTCTAGGCCCGCTCTTGATTCTCTTTTTTTCTATTTGGTTGCATTGGCTTCCTGTCGGCGGTTGGGGCTCGTTTTCTCAACTCTTACTCCCCTCTATCACCCTGGCTCTTCCTTTTGTTGCAGTCATTGCGCGCTTGCTTCGAGATCAATTACGCGAAGTGCTCCAAGATAATTTCATTCGCACCGCCTCTGCTAAAGGACTTTCGAGACAGGCCATCGTTTATCATCATGCCTTGCGTGTGGCTATTCTTCCCGTGGTGTCTTATACAGGTCCTCTCGCTGCTAATCTCCTCACAGGATCGATTGTGGTTGAAACGATTTTTCACATTCCTGGAGCTGGTGGATTTTTCGTGAACTCTATTCTTAATCGAGATGGCTTCTTGCTCGGAGGCATCGTTATTGTCTATTGCACGCTGCTCATTTTTTGTAATTTGCTTGTTGATGTTGTGTATCGGCATTTGGATCCAAGGATCAAATGATTTTTGCATGAGCCGCTCGATTTATTTTTCAGCTCTTTTTTTGTTAGGCATCGTCGGGCTTCTTTTGCTTGGACCATATTTTTTTCCGAAAGGTTATGCGGAGCCGAGTTCTCTCCCCTTCGCCTCTCCCAGTTGGCAACATTGGTGTGGCACGGATTTGAATGGACGAGATCTTTTTTATCGCATGCTCACGGGAGGAACGATTTCTTTGCTTGTTGGTTGCGCTGGAGCGTTGATC
>VHCR01000189.1 GCA_016871655.1 Verrucomicrobiota bacterium | reverse complement strand
ATTATTTATTACTTGATTCCCAAAATCACAGGAGCTCCTATCTACAGCTACTACCTTGCGGTGTTAGGATTTTTCTCGCTCTTGTTTTTGACTGGTTGGTCTGGGATGACGCTCTTCCTCGGCGGCCCAATTCCTGCTTGGATGGTCAGTGCCAGCGTGGTGGCAACAGTCCTCATGATTATTCCAGTCATCGCAGTAATTCTCAATTTTGCTAAAATGCTCCAAGGGCAAATGGGAGTAATTAAGGAAAGCCCTGCATTGCGCTTCGTTGCATTTGGAATTCTTTCTTATCTCGTGGCTATGGTGATGAGTTTGATCTACGCCCTTCCAACCTGGAATGGAATTCTTCATTTTACGAATTACTCTCATGGTATAATGCTCCTCACGCTTTTAGGGACTGTGAGTATGGTTTTCTTTGCGGGGATTTATTATATAGCTCCTCGCTTGCTAGGGTTTTCCTGGCTCTGTGCTTGTTCGGTTCGCTGGCATTTTTGGTTTGCGGTCATCGGTTTGTCATTGATGACTGTTTCTGCAATCCTCGGAGGACTTATCGAAGGACTTGCTCTGGATGATGCTGCTGTGACATTTGTAAATGTTCTTTCTTTTGCAGCTCCTTGGCACTGGCTTAATCTCATTGCTTGGATGTTGCTGCTGCTCTCGTATGTTTCTTTTGTAAGACTTTTTGGAAGGATGCTCTTCCATGCTACTCATCCTGATCAAAAGTTATCAGCTTGTTCTTTTAATTCACTTGCTTCCGTTTCATGAATCGCTTGAGACCACTCTTTATCACTATAGCCCTTCTCTTTTTTACGGGATGGATTGGATTTGTTGCCTATTCTTATTTGCAATTAGGACGCCTCGCGCCGCAGAGCGATAGCGATGGAAGCTTGCCGCCATTTCAAAGTGGAAGCGCCATTCGTGGAGCTAAGGTTTATGCGGCTGAAGGATGCATGACGTGTCACAGTCAACAAGTTCGTCAAACCAGCGTGACGAGATCAGATATTGACCGCAATTGGGGCAAACGACCTTCGGTCGCACGAGATTATTTGAGAGAGCAAGTAGCTTTTCTCGGAGCATCCCGTATTGGTCCTGACTTGAGCAATGTTGGAGTGCGTGCTACAGATTCTGCTTGGTATTATCGTCACCTCTATGAACCAGCAACGGAAGTTCCTGGATCCACCATGCCTGCCTATCGCTATCTTTTTAAAATGCAAAAAATTCAAGGACAACCTTCGGAGGAAGCTGTCGCTTTAAGAGGACCTCATGCGCCTCGGGAGGGGTATGAAGTTGTTCCAACAGAAGAAGCCAAGGACCTTGTCGCTTACTTGCTCTCTCGGAAACAAGATTATTCTTTGCCAGAAGTTCCTCCCGTTCCTGAAAAATAAAAAAGTTCTATTTTTGTGAATCCATCCAATATCCATCATTCTTCTCACGAATTGCAGCTTGATCGCGATCTTGTTAAGATCAACCATGCTCCAGCGCCGCTTCATCGAGCTGATCGGAACGGCTTTTTGAGGCCATTGCCGCTTTGGGTGATGACTTTTTCGATGTTTCTTTTTTTCTGGGCTGGAATGTACTTGGCTTACAATAGTGGTGGTTTTAAAGCGAATATTTTTGATGCGACCGTTGTCTCTTGGAGTGGTGGGGGAAGTAGTGGTCCAGCAGCAATTGATATGAACGCCCTTGGGAAAAAAGTTTTCACGCAAAACTGTGTGATCTGTCACCAAGCAACAGGACTCGGTGTTCCAGGGCAATTTCCTCCGCTTGTTGGAACCGAGTGGGTTCTTTCGGAAGATTGGCATGGCGATAACCATTTGGTCAAACAAGTGCTCTATGGTATGCAAGGTCCAATCACCGTCAAAGGGCAGCCATACAATAACGCCATGGCGGCTTGGAATCAATTGTCGGATCAGCAAATCGCGGCAGTATTGACCTATGTTCGCTCGGAATGGGGAAATAATGCACCACCTATTACAACCGAATTTGTCACGAAGGTCCGAGCCGACACCAAACCTCGTACTGAGGCTTGGACTCTTGCTGAAATGAAGGCAATTCCAAAAGAAATGTGTTCTGGTGCTCCTGTCGCCGCAACTCCTCCAGTTAAAAAATAGTCATGAAGTTCTCATTTAAAAATTTGTCCTTCCAAAAATGCGTCACTCTTGTTGCGACGTTTTTTCTTTTCTCCATGAGCCTGATGGCAGAACAGCGTTCTGGAAATATTTATTGGATGCCTCGCAACGCAACTCTTAACGGAATTGAGACTGACAGTCTCTTGACCTTTATTTTTTGGCTGACAACGGCAGTTTATTTGCTCGTTCAAACAGTTTTTATTTATTACTTAGTCAAGTATCGCCGTCGTCCCGGTGTGAAGGCCCACTACAGCCATGGGAACAATACACTAGAAATTATTTGGACGACGTTACCGACGTTGATCTTTTTAGGGTTAGCGATTTATGGAAATCGGATGTGGTACGAAATTCATCGTCCTGCGCCGGAAGATGCATTGACGATTGAGGTCACTGGCTATCAATTTGCATGGGATTTTCGTTATCCTGGCGTGAGTGGCCTCCTAGCTCGTTCTGATGTTCGTGAAATAACATCAATAAATAAGTTTGGTGTTGATATGACGGACCCTCGCGCTAAGGAAGATTTTTCGACGACAGAAATGGTAATTCCTGTTGGAAGGCCCGTCCATGTGCTGATCCGTTCTCGCGATGTGATCCACTCTTTTTATGTTCCAGAGTTTCGCATTTATCAAGATGCGGTGCCAGGCCGGACGATTGGATGGGTTTGGTTTAAGACCCTTCGCACGGGAAACTTTCAGCTTGCGTGTAGCCAGCTTTGTGGCAAAGGTCACTACAACATGAAGGCTCCAATTCGCGTTGTCAGCCAAGAAGAGTATGACAAGTGGTATGCGGAGAAAGTGGCGAAGCCAAATGTTTTTATTGACATACCTCGTTGCTGTCTTTAAAATTTTTCTTCAACTTTAATACGGTATGAACGCTTTAATAACTCCTACTTCTGCTGAAACAGTTCATGCCGAGGATATGCATCATGATCATGGGCATGGTTCTCATGGAATCATGAAATATCTCTGGACCTACGATCATAAAATGATTGGTCTTCAATATCTCTGGACTTCCTTCTTTTTTCTCTTGATTGGTGGAGCGCTCGCAGAGGGAATGAGGTTTCAGCTCGGTTTCCCAAATCATCCGCTCCCTCTCATCGGCAAAATGCTTCCCTCAACACTCGTGACCGATGAGGGGGTAATCATCCCTGGCGGTTATAACATGCTGGTAACGATGCATGCCACAATCATGGTTTTCTTTTTTGTGATGCCAGTGATTATTGGAGCTTTTGGAAATTATCTCATTCCCTTGAAGATTGGAGCTGGTGATATGGCTTTTCCACTCTTGAATGAGATCAGCTATTGGCTCTATGTTCTTTCTGGCTTTATTATGCTCGGAGCTTTTTTTGCGCCAGGTGGCGCTCCCGGAACGGGTTGGACAGCCTATGCTCCGTTGAGTGCCGTAGCAGCTTATAATCAAACTCAGCTGGGGCAGACACTTTGGGGTGCTGCAATTTTTGT
>VHCR01000188.1 GCA_016871655.1 Verrucomicrobiota bacterium | reverse complement strand
CTTCTTGGTTGCCGGTGTCATCCTTTATGAGTCAACGTCTTATTTTTACCTACTTGATTTTCCCGCCTCGGGTGTCAAAACTTATGAGGCAACAGGTCTCTCGTCATCGAGTAGGAATGACCGTGAAATATGCAGGTTAAGAGACTATGTTTGGTGCCAATTTATGAACTCATGAACTGGCACCAAAATATGCAATATCAGGAACTGACCCCTATGGTTTTTTGTGGGGAGATGAGCGGTTTTGCTTTAGCATTTTTGCGCTTCTTTTTTAATGATGAGCAAAAAAAACCATATTCTAAAAAGCGACATGCCGCGCGAGCGTCTCTCTATCCATGGTGCGGAGGTATTACGGGATGTGGAGTTATTGGCTCTTTTTTTACGGACGGGACGAGTCGGACGGCATGTTCTTGAAATAGCGGAAGACTTACTTAGTGAGTGGGGATCCCTTCGAAGGATTGCTGGCTGTTCGTTAGAAGAGCTTTCACAGATGAGAGGGATTGGTCCTGCTAAAGCTGCAGAGTTGAAAGCCGCTTTTGAAATGGGAAGAAGGATGATGACTGCTGAAGAACAAACTCCAATTTTAAAAGAAGGGAAGGAGATTTATGATTTCATGTGCCCCCACCTTCAAACACTCCCCTATGAGTCGCTTTGGGTACTTCTCCTCGATGTGCGCCTGCGGTTAATCGAGCGCAAGGAGGTTTCTCGAGGAAGTCTCACTCAAAGCATTGCACATCCTCGAGAAGTTTTTAAATGGGCCATTGCAAAACGAGCGTATGCCATCGTTCTTGCTCACAATCATCCTTCAGGCGATCCGACTCCGAGCGAGTCTGACATTCGTTTTACGAAACGGCTAGTGCAAGCAGGCGATTTTCTTCAGTTTCCCCTTGTCGATCATGTGATCATTGGAACGCCTGCGTTGGGGCGCGAGCCTTACTATAGTTTTTTTGAGGCAGGGATGATTTAGGAAATTTGATTATTCTTTCAAAAATCTCTTTGTGTTCTTTGCTCTCTTTGTGGTTAATTCTTTTTTATGCCAACTATTCACCCTTCTGCCATTGTTGATCCCAAAGCCGAACTTGCCAATGACGTCGAGGTTGGACCTTCTGTTATCATCGAAGCAGGAGCTCAGATTGGGGCTCGTTCGCGCATTTTAGCGAATGCAGTGATTAAAGGTTGCGTCCGGATGGGAGCTGACAACGAGGTCGGCTATGGAGCCGTGATTGGAGCCGCCCCTCAAGATTTGAGTTTTAAAAAAGAGACCAAGAGTTACGTGAGCCTTGGCGAGGGGAACACGATTCGAGAATATGTGACCATCCATCGAGGTGCTGTGGCAGAAAGCCAGACAATCGTGGGAGATCACAACTATTTGATGGTCGGCGTTCATTTAGGACACAACGTTCATCTCCACAATAAAATCGTCATCACGAACAACTGCTTGTTAGCCGGCTATGTCGAAGTGCAAGATCGCGTCGTGCTTGGCGGCGGTTCGGTTTTTCATCAATTCATCAAAGTCGGAACCTTGGCAATGGTGCGAGGTGGAAGTCGCATTAGTAAAAACATTCCACCTTACCTGATGGCCTACGAAAGCAATTTGGTATCGGGCCTCAATGTCGTCGGCTTGCGACGCGCAGGCATGAGCATAGAGAGTCGGATGGAACTCAAGCGGGCCTTTCGCTTGATCTACCGAACAGGACTCAATGTTACAGAGGCTCTCCGAGCTGCTCGGCAAGATAGATGGTCAGGGGAGGTGCTCGCTTTTTTTGATTTTATTGAGCAATCAAGCAAACGTGGCATTTGTAAAGTGACGACAAAAGGAAATGTTTTCCTCAAAGAGGAAGAATAATTTCTAAAAAATATACTTGTAGATTTTCTATTCTCCCATAACGATACTGGAGTAGTTTTCAAACCTTAATAAAACCTAATCAATGAAACTAATGAAACCTTCCAATAAAGTTAGAAATTTACTTCAATGTGCGGCGAGTGGTGGTGGATATCGATTGCTCTCCATTATCATGGCAGTGCTTTTATTTTGGAGTACTAATAGCCAGGTCATGGCAGCATCCATGCCTACTGCTTCTAGCGTTGCACCTGATGCGAGTGACTCTTCAACATCAGGAGATAAATTTAATGCAACTGCTCTTCTCAGGGAGAGCGCTCCCGCTGCTGCTGATAGTCAACCATTGACGTTCACCCAGAAGCTTGAAATTGCTGGAGCTGCACTTCTTTTGTTAGGAGGAGGTGGCGCTTATGCCTGGAAAGCTGGGTATTTGGATCGTTTTAAGGGAGGAGACGAATCAAGTCGGATTGATGGCAATGTGGAAGATAGAAGGGAAGTTTCCGATACTTCATCAGGAAAGGAAAGCAGATCTTACTTTTCAGGAATCAAAGAAATCCCTGGTCGCGTAGCTGGTTATTTTTCATCTACTGCTGAAGAAGGTGAAGAAGTTGCTTCACCTTCAAGATGGGATTCATTGAAAGCCGCATTTGCCGCAGGCGGAAGAATAGGATGGGATTTCGTGACCTTGAAGAGTTGCCGTGGGGACGCAATGCCGACTGCAGAAGTGGCTAAACCTTTATTCCAGCATCTTGCTGAGGTGCACGCAGCCTATCAAAATCAAGGATGGGCTGAGCAAATAGCTTCTAGAACATGGGCGAAATTTGGTTGGGATCTTTTGACTCTTAAGCAATACAAACCGGAAGATACGCGGACAAAAGCCCAGACGCAGCTTGCAGAGGTTGCGCGTTTAAGGGAAGTTCCAGCGCAGACTCTTTCTCATAATCAGACAAAACTAGTTTTTCAACACCAAGAAAGAGAAAAACGCTTTGCAGCGATAACACCTGAATCTAGTTTGGATGAGATGTACGACGCGTTAGATCCTGAGATGCAAGAACCAGTTGAACGACTTCTCGCGCAATATAATCCCAATATTTCGGATTCTAACACTGAACTTGCGAGAAAATTCCTTTACTTCGTGGTTAAAAACCATGACAGCTTGAATCCAGGGATGCTAGAGAGCTTAAGTAAAGCCTTCCCTATGGACGAGGATCATACACATCAAGCACTTTGGAGGACGCTGGATCAAGAAGTTAACGCGTTCTGGGATGCTGAGAGAATTAAATTAGAAGCACAACCTCTTGTTGATAGGATAAAGAGCAAACAAGAAATGGTTGTTATTGCTCCGAATGAAGACAAGCTACCAGAGGTCAATGCCGCCACTAGTCAAATCCCACCAAAAAAAGGAGGCTTTTTAGGCTTGTTCTCAAACAACTAAGTATTACAAAAATATTACTAAAATAGGGAGCTGAACAGGCTCCCTATTTTTTTTTGGGAAAATTCCGCAATCTTCAGATTACGGAAAGGGGAGCAGGCCCATAATTCATAATTCTGTTTATGTATACCAATGACGAATGAATTTTAGGAATTTCTACTTGTTATTTTTAGCGCTAGCAGCGTTGTCATCGCTACTGTTACCTCGGTAGCAGCACGCTCTGACGCCTTGCTAGCGTTAAAAATTCCTGCGTATAATTTTCCTAAAATTCATCCGTCATTGGTATATTAGCTGATACTGAAGCCTTCTGATACTCCATCA
>VHCR01000187.1 GCA_016871655.1 Verrucomicrobiota bacterium | reverse complement strand
TGCTTGAGATAAGGCGCGCCGAATTGTTTCCGCTTGAGAAACGCTCCAGCGAGAAGCCAGCTTTTTTAAGCGTTGAATGGTTCCTTGGTCGAAAGCGAAGGTTGTTCGGTAAGTCATGGTAGCCATACCATCAGACTATACCATTACTTTTTAGGAATTCAAGAATTACTAATTTCAGGATACTTTGCTGCAAAGGTAGCAGCGAGTTCCTCCCACTCCCAATTTTTTTGAGCGAGCTTTTCCAAAAGCTGTGACAGCTTACGATTGAGGGTAAAAGCGCTTCCATCATTGTAGCTAGCAGGGTTTTCGAGGGAGTCCTCTACTTCTTTTTTGCTATTTTCTAAGACAACGATTTCTTCTTCCAGCGCTGAGATTTTTTTTTCCATGTCGCGGCGCTCTTTGTTGGCGGCCTTGCGGAGCTCAGCTTCGGCTTTGCGCTGGGCCTTAATTTCTTTGAGGCCCATTTTTGGAGCTGCGGGGGCTGATTCTATCTGGTGTTGAGGCTGATAGTTGCTTAGTAGTTGGGCCTTGCCAGGGGCGACGAGGGCGGCGCGTGCGGAAGTAGATCCTGATTTTTCTAAGTAATATTCGTAGTCGCCAGCATAAGGTGTCAGATGTCCTGCATGAATGTGCAGGACCGAAGTAGCAAGCGCTTTGATGAAATGGACATCGTGGCTCACAAATAAAAGTGTTCCTTCGTACTGCTTTAAGGCTCCAATCAAGGCATCGATGCTTGGCATGTCGAGGTGAGTGGTCGGCTCATCGAGGAGTAAAAAATTTGGTGGATTGAGCAAGAGCTTCACGAGAGCGAGGCGGCTTTTTTCACCACCGCTTAAAACGCTGATCGGTTTAAAAACATCTTCGCCACGAAATAAAAAAGAGCCAAGGATCGTCCGTGCTGCTTGTTCTGGAACTGGCTTTTCAATGTCCATCGCTTCTTGGAGCACAGTATGACGCAGGTTCATCATCTCGGTCCGATGTTGTGCAAAATAACCAATGGAAGTATTGTGGCCTAATTCGTAAGTTCCTTCGTCAATGGCAACAACCTGGCCAAGAATTTTTAAGAGCGTTGATTTTCCTGCGCCATTCGGGCCCACGAGAACAGTCCGCTGACCGCGCTCTACTTCAAGATTGAGCTTTTGATAAACGACATGTGAGCCGTAAGCTTGTTTGACGTCAGTCAAGCGGGCCACGCGTTGTCCGCTCCGTGCTGGTTGCGGAAATTTAAAATGAACCGTGGCTTCGTCGCGCTCGGGTGGTTCGATCCGTTTCATGCGCGCGAGTTGCTTGATCCGATCTTGAGCCTGAGCGGCTTTGCTGGCCTTGGCACGGAAGCGATCAATGAAGCGCTGAATCTCTACGATCTCACGTTGCTGATTTTTATAAGCAGCAAGCTGTTGTTCATCCCGTGCTGCTTTTTGTTCCAAGAAAGAATCGTAGTTGCCTCGATAGTAATGGAGTTTACGATGGGCGATGTGGATCATCGATTCACAAATCACATTCAAAAATTCTCGATCGTGCGAAATCGCAAGGATAGCACCGCTGTAATTCATGAGATAATTTTGAAACCAGCCGAGCGATTCGAGGTCGAGGTGGTTTGTCGGTTCATCGAGCATCAGGAGGTCAGGCTCCATAACAAGAAGACGCGCCAAGTGTGCGCGCATGATCCAGCCGCCGCTCATCGTACGAGCCTTGCGATCAAAATCGGTTTCACGAAAAGCAAGGCCGCTCAAAATTTTCTTTGCTTTGATTTCTAGGAGATGTCCCTCGTTTTCTGCGAAGAGAGCTTGGCCTTCATGATGCATCGGATCATTTTCATCGGGATGATCGCGTAGGAGCGCTTGCGCTCTTTCCATTTCAGGAGAGACGCTGCAAGCCAGTTCTAAAATGGTTTCGTCGCCAGAGGTCGCATTTTCCTGGGGAAGGAATCCGAGTTTGACGTTGCGCTCAAGAGCAATCGTTCCTGAGTCAGGCGAGGCTTCTTTGAGGATGAGAGAAAAAAGCGTCGATTTTCCGGCACCGTTCGCACCGATAAGTCCAATGCGATCATTGCGATTAATTTGAAGGGAAGCTTCTTCGAATAGAATGCGTCCGCCGAAAGATTTCGAGAGATTAGAGGCTGTTAGCATGAGGACTGGAAGATGGAAGATGGAAGATAGTAGATGGGAGATAGAAGTCGAGTTCTTCGTTAGAAATCGGAAAAATTTTTTTGGAAAGTAATGGCATAAATGTTAGAAGTGAAAATGATTTTCTTTAAAATTGAAAATCGAATTTGTGATCTGATCTTCGCCAAAAACTTCTATCTTCCATCTTCTATCATCCATTCAGTGAATGGATGGATGGCCAAATTAGAATTCGCATAGCGCGGTTCCATCGTCACTTCTTCACCGACCCAAGATGGCCTTTTAATCGAGCTCTCTGGGTGATCAAGTTCTATTTCGGCAATGATGAGGCCTTTGTTTTCATCGTGAAATTCATCAACCTCCCACATCATCTCTTCGTCTAAAATTTTGTAACGTGTTTTTTTTAGGAGAGGGGTGATGCAGAGCTTTTGTAATTCTTGAGCCTCTGCAAAAGGAATTTCATATTCGAATTCAGGACGGCTGATGCTGCTGGGTTTGCCTTTGATCGTGAGAAAAGCTTTTGTTCCTTGCGTCCGCACTCGGACTGTTGGATTCGGATATTGAGAAAGATAACCTTGGCAATACTCCTCACCAACAGCGCCTGCGCGCCATGCATCACTCGTAACTAAAAATTTTCGTTCGATTTCAATGCCCATGAAAAAAGGATACAAAAAATGGAGCCTCTGGGGAAGGCTCCATTTTCGTGAGGCAGGAAGGGATGCTTCCGATGCCTCAATTGAGAGTGAATAAAATTTAGTTTTGAGGCCGATAAGTAATAGTTCCTGGCGCTGGATTGCTATGCTCATTGTTTTCGACAAGATGCACCGCGTTAGCTTGAGTACTATCGATGATCAAAGTTCCATGGATGAGTTTGGCTCCATTGCTCAATTCATATGATGGAATGGTGTCGAGGCGATCGGCTGGAACAGGAGAGACGTTGTCTCCATCGTTGAAGCTAAAAGTTCCATTGATGATTTCTGTGCCATCTGCGAGTGTGAGCGAGGAAGCAATGAGTGTGGAGCCTTCCAAATCAACGATGGCATCAGGACACAAAATCATCTTTGCATCGAGAACATCGCAAGAAATGTTTTTGATGGTCAAGGTGCCATCAACAAATAAAGTTGAGTTGGCATCGAAAGAAAGAGTGTCGACTGTTAAAGAACTGTTGATGGTTTCAGAGTCTTTAATAACCAAGTGAGCATCTGTTGGGATTTTGTACTTCAGATGATGGTAGTGAACATGATGCGCATCCTGAGCCTTTGTAGTTGCAAGAGAAAAGAGGCTGCTTGCAAGAGTTGCAGAGGCGATGAGAAGCAGACGAGCTGCTTGTGGAAACGATGAAGAGGTGGTTTTTGTTTTCATAGGCACTGATCATGAGCAAAAATGGGATTGGTTTTCAAGAAAAAAATAAACTAATCTCTTCTCATGTTCTTAATCGAAAAATGGATGATCTTTGCTGTTGCTGCTGCCATCTTCTGGGGGGCTAGCTATGCGGCTAGTGGACCGATTTTACGGGCTGGGATGTCGCCGCTGATTTTTTATTTTTGCTGGTCGGTG
>VHCR01000186.1 GCA_016871655.1 Verrucomicrobiota bacterium | reverse complement strand
AGGAGCCATGCAGCATATTGAGCAGGGTAAAGCTCCTCATGATGCTGCCATTGCGGCGATGAGCAGTCTCTTTGGCCCCATCATCGGAATTACATTGGTTTTGATGTCAGTTTTTTTACCAGCGGCTTTCATGCCTGGTATTATTGGACAAATGTATCGACAGTTTGCACTGGTGATTGCTGTAACTGCTTTCATCAGTGCCATCAATGCTGCAACGCTGAAGCCAACGCAATGTGCGCTTTGGCTGAAGGCACGCGATCCTAATAAAAAAATAAATATTTGTTATCGTGGCTTCAACGCCCTCTATCAGCCGACGGAGCGGTGGTATGCTTCGTTGGTGCATCATCTGGTCAAGCATAGCCGACTGATGACAGTGATAGGAATTTTCTTGATCGGACTTTCCATTTGGGGGCTGACTAAAATCCCAACGGCCTTCATTCCAACGGAAGATCAAGAGTATATGATGATTTCGGTTCAGCTCCCTGATGCTGCCTCGCTGCATCGCACGAAGATTGTCATGCAGCACCTTGCCAAAAAATTGGAAAAAGTCGAAGCGATTCGCGATATGTTCGTCATCGGAGGAATTTCTCCACTCGATAATAATGCGTCACTTTCCAACTCTGGAATTATTTATTTGATGCTCAAAGATTGGGGGCATCGCGGGCCGCGCGGTAGTCTCTTGCAAATTTATGAAGATTTATCAAAGTTAGTTGCTGACGAACCTGCTGCTAAAGGAATCGTCTTAGTACCGCCGCCCATTCAAGGCCTTGGACTCGCTGGAGGATTTCAAATGCAAGTCAATTTGACCGATGGAAGTTTTCATTATCCAGTGTTGCAACATGCCGTTGATAGCATGACGAGCGATGCAATGCAGAGTCCGGTGATTAAAGCAGCCCTCACACCATTCCGTTCTCAAGCTCCTCAAATGAAATTGACCATCGATCGGCGCGAGGCTGAGACTTATGGGGTTTCTGTGAGCGATGTGTTTCATACCTTGCAAACTTATTTAGGTTCCACTTTTGTCAATCGCTTCAACGTTTATGGTTTTGAATTTAATGTTTTTGTTCAAGGTGACACGGATTTCCGGAGGGGTCCCGATGAAATGAAAAATCTCTACGTGCGTGGGCAGACCAATGCGATGGTTCCACTCGGTTCTTTGGTCAAAGCAGAATCGTCTCAAGGACCTTCGATCATTTCGCTTTATAATCTCTATCCCTCTGCTGCGATCATTGGACAAGCGGCCCGTGGATACAGCTCTGGTCAGGCTCTTCAATTGTTAGATCAGACAGCTGCAAAAATTCTTCCTCCCGATATCAAGACAGCATGGACATCGATGTCGTATCAAGAAAAATTAGCCGGCAATTCGATCTACTACGTTTTTGCGTTGGGAATTTTGTTGGTCTATTTTGTTTTGGCAGGACAATACGAAAGTTGGATCACGCCACTTGCTGTGATTTTAGCCGTTCCTCTGGCGCTGCTTGGAACTGTTGCTGTCATCGGTGCGCTCGGTGGCGCTAACAACATCTATGTTCAAATTGGAATCGTCCTTCTCATTGCGCTCTCGGCAAAAAATGCGATTCTCGTTGTGGAGATGGCGCGTGAACATCGCACTGCCGGCGAAAGCATTATCGATGCGGCAACTCATGCAGCGGCGAATCGATTCCGTCCAATCTTGATGACATCGATCACCTTTATCCTCGGCGTGACCCCGTTGATCTTTGCCTCTGGAGCTGGAGCCATGGCACGAAAATCACTCGGTATCGCCGTCGCTTCTGGCATGCTCGCCTCCACTTGCCTCGCCGTCCTCTTCGTTCCTTCGTTCTACGTTGTATTGCAGACGATTTCGGAGAAGTTTAAAAAAGAGTAACTATTTTTGCAGCATCATCCAAAAATGAGAGCAGCTGTAGTTTTTTCCAAAGAAGGTTGCTGTTTTTCAGATTCGTTTTTTCTCAATCCACTTCCAATCTTGGTAGAAGTTTTTCAATTCTTCTTCGTCAAAAACTTTTTCAAACTTTCCGTTAGCAGGATGGAAAAAAGAGTTTTTTTCGGAAGAGGGAGAGTTCTGTCGCATCTCTTGATGAAAGGCATCGTCGGTGGAAAGCGTGTAGAGAAGGAGGTATCCGTGAGGTTTTAAGACACGCCAGCATTCATCGCGAGCAAAAGTGCGGCCTTGTAACGAATCGATGTCGGTAGAGGCGAAGCAGTCGATGACAAAATCGAAGGAGTTGCTTTTAAAAGGCCATGGTTGCGTTGCGTCGTGAACGTGGAAGTGCGGGAGAATTTTTGAAGTTGCTGCCAATGCTCTTTTTTTTGCTTCCTCGATTGCGACAGAAGAAAAATCGAACGCCTCCATCGCGACATTTTGTTGCGCAAGCCAAATACTGTTCCTCCCTTTGCCGCACCCCATCTCAAGGCCATGAAGTGACTGGGAAAAATTTTCCTTTTGCAACCAATTCCAAAAAAGTGAAACGCCGTGTGAGACCTCCATCGAATTCATCGGCAGCAGCACCTGAGGATGTCTGTGCTCTTCTTCCCAAATTTGGTGCTGACGTGAGTGGGTTGTCATGGGTGGTGAATGATGAAGGAGAGCACTTCATCCAGTCAACAACGCCTTTTCCAGAAGCGACGCATTTAAAGCCAAAATTTGACACCCTTTTTTCGAATTTTCTCAAGAAAGGGAGGAAAATTGGAGTGTTTTTACAGAGAAGAATTTCTGGAGATCCAGGTTGTCAGAAATCAAAATTATTAGCAACCAGTTCATTATCTGGATAATTCGATAAAATATTGACTCTGGAATAACCCCATTTCAGGTGGTATGACCATAGCACCCCTCTCAACAAACGCGCTTCTAGGTCCATTTGCGGCGTTTTTAGGAAAGGGGAGTCTGAGATTTTTGGGGCTAATTAGCAGAATTCTGATGGAAAAGAAACTTCTCAAATCCAGCGACCTCTTGGTGGGAGACAATGAAGATACCGCTCTCTGGAAGTTGTTTTGAAAGAAGTTCTAAAAGATGTATGGAGGCGTTGTGATGAAGTTGCGAGATGGGCTCATCCATGAAGAGCCATTTCGGTTGATGCAGGAGCACACGTGCAAAGTTGATGCGCTGCTGTTCTCCGAGTGAGAGTCTGTTTTGGTAGTCGTGCACTTCCTCTAAAAAAGGAAGGAGATGTTCGAGATGGACGGCTTTGATTAAGGAAGTAATGTTTTCGTCGTCGACTCCTTGGAGATCAGGATAAAGAATGCACTGGCGCAAGGTGCCGAGGGGCATGTAAGGCCGTTACGGTACGATCATCGCATCGTGACCGAGGGTGAGCGTCTCGCCTTCGACGTAAGGGTAGATGCCGGACAAAACGCGGAGAAAACTTGTCTTTCCTGTGCCCGAAGGAGCCATCAGAACTTTTCGATCTCCTGACTTCAAGCTCATTTCGGGAGAAATCCAAATCGTTTTCTTGGTCGGTGTTTGAATCGTGAGCGAGGGGATGTGGAGTTGCTCCTGGATTTCTGGAGAAGAATTTTTTTGAAAAATATTTTCTGAGGAAGAATCTTTCTTCATCGAAGTTTCAAATGTAATCAATCGCTGAAACGAAGCGGTAGCATTGGCGATTAAGGAAAATTGTCGCGAGAGGGAAGAGAGCGAAAAATTAACTTGGCCAAAAATTCCTTGGATCTGCATTAGGACTCCCATCGTA
>VHCR01000185.1 GCA_016871655.1 Verrucomicrobiota bacterium | reverse complement strand
AAGAGCATTTTTAGTTTAAAATCAGATTAATATTTTGAAATTCATTTTTTAATAGCTTCTATTTTTAGGAGGGCAGGAAATTTTGCTCTCACACTCTTTACCCTTCACTCAATATATTCAGCCTCATGGACTCCTTCGCTTCCTTACTCATTCACATTATTGTGGCGACTGGCTTTGCTCTCTCAGTTTGGTTAGGAAGTTTTTTGTTAGGACGTATAGGAACAGCATTAGGAGTTAAAAATTCAGCGTACGAATGTGGTATGCTGCCGAAGATTACCATTCAGCCTCGCTTTAGCGTGAAATTTTATCTCGTTGCGATGCTCTTCATTCTTTTTGATATCGAAGTTGTTTTTATGGTTCCATGGGCTGTTTGCTATCGTGATTTTATTGCTGAATATGGAACGATTATTTTAGGAAGCATGTTCTGTTTTGTTAGCGTCTTAATGATTGGATATCTTTACGCCATTAAAAAAGGTGCTCTCGAATGGACAACTAGTTGCCATACAGAGGCAACTAGAGTTTAAGCTGCCAGTTTAAGTTTAAGTTTCGAGGCTTCGCGAAATAAAAAATTTTATTTTTCGCCGAAGGCGAGTCGAAACTTAAACTTAAACTTATAATTTAAACTTCGCTGCGAAGCAGCTTCTAGTTGCATTGCAACTAGAAGCTGCTTCGCAGCGAATGGAAGGGTGGCTGAGTCCGGTCTAAGGCACTCGACTCGAAATCGAGCGTAGGGTAAAACCTACCGTGGGTTCGAATCCCACCCCTTCCGCCAACTAGCTGCGAAGCAGCTGGGGCCAGCAGCTTCCCAAATGGAGTTTAACCCGCAAATTTCATACTGATCCTGCTACGGCTTGCGAAACCCTGATGGATACAGCGTCAGGCTCAGATTGCTCCTCGGGCGGTATGGAGCATACAGCCGTTGTCGCAACCCATCGCCTTCCTTTTCTACATCAGGATTCGCGGCGCCTCGCGACGAATCAGTATGAATTTGCGGGTTAAGTGAAAAATTTAAGTTTAAGTTTCGACTTGTCTTCGACAAAAGACTAAAATTTTTTCATTTCGCGAAGTGCACGAAACTTAAACCTAAACTTTCAACTTAAACTATCACGAAGTGATATGAAATCCATTCTCTTTGTCTGTACCGGCAACACCTGTCGAAGTCCAATGGCAGAGGCGTTGTTTAAAAAAATGCTTCCCAAAAATACGGAAATAGAAGTTGCTTCTGCAGGTGTTCAAGCTACTCCAGGTCTTTCTGCGAGCATGATGACATTACGAGTGCTTGCAGAAGAGGGAATTGGTTTCTCTCAATTTCAAAGTCAACCGGTAACAGCAGAGCTCGTCAAGCACGCGACCTATATTTTTGCTATGACGCATCAACATCGTGATTTTTTAATCAGGCATTACCCGCAGCATCAGGAAAAAATTTTTCTGCTAGCCGAGTGGACAACGAAAGAAGACTTGCCTGATCCCATTGGAGGCGGATTGGAAGACTATCAAGAATGTTGTGAAGTGATTAAAGTCGCTCTAGTAAAAATTCTTCCATTTGTTGAAGAGAAAGAATTTGAAGATAGAAGATAGAAGATGGAAGATAGGAGTTGTAGTCTGCTAACGCAGACAATAAAATATCATTTGCATGATGCTAAAATGACTTTAAAGCAGGTTCTAAATTTTTCTTGCCGCAGGCATCGCCTTCTATCTCCTATCTTCCATCTTCTATCTCCAAACTACTAACGGTACATTAGTGATACAAAAAACATATGAATGACTATTCACTCAAGACAAGGGATCCCCAAATCGCCGCTTCTATTGAAGCTGAAGAACGACGTCAGCAGGAGCATCTCGAACTTATTGCCTCGGAAAATTTCACAAGCCAAGCTGTGCGTGAGGCGCAAGGTTCTTGTCTCACCAACAAATATGCAGAAGGTTATCCTGGACACCGCTGGTATGGAGGATGTGAACATGTCGATCGCGTTGAGGAATTGGCTCGTGAGCGAGCCCTGGCGCTCTTTTGTGGTGATCATGTCAATGTGCAACCTCACAGCGGCAGTCAAGCGAACATGGCTGTCTATTTCACAGCGCTGCAACCAGGAGATCATATTTTGACGATGGACTTGGCGCATGGTGGCCACTTAACGCATGGACATCGTGCTAATTTTTCAGGAAAGCTTTATACCGTTCATCACTACGGTGTGAGCCCTGAGACTGGCTGTATTGATTATGAGGCATTGGCCAAGCAAGTTGAAGAAGTAAAGCCAAAGATGATTACGGCTGGTGCTTCCGCTTATTCTCGCATCATCGATTTTGAAAGAATGCGTCACATTGCCGATCGCGTCGGTGCTTATCTTTTTGTCGACATGGCTCATATCGCCGGACTGGTCGCTGGAAAAGAGCATCCAAGTCCAATTCCCCATGCTGATTTTGTGACAACAACGACTCATAAAAGTTTGCGTGGCCCTCGTGCGGGTCTCATCATTTGTCGTGAGCAATTTGCAAAGAAGCTCGACGCTCAGGTTTTTCCTGGTGTTCAAGGTGGTCCTCTCATGCATGTGATTGCTGCCAAAGCCGTCTGCTTGCACGAGGCGTTGCAACCATCCTTCCAACAATATGCTCGTCAGATCGTTCTCAATGCTCAAGCGCTTGCTGGACGCCTCTTAGAATTAGGATACACGATTGTTTCTGGCGGCACTGACAATCACTTGATGCTTGTCGATCTTCGTCCTCGCGGTATGAATGGATTGGAAGCGCAAGAGACACTCGATCGCGTTGCTATCACTGTAAATAAAAATGCAATTCCTTTTGATACAGAAGTGATCACGAAGACAGGAGGCATTCGCATTGGGACACCAGCTGTGACCACTCGAGGTTTGCGAGAAGCTGACATGATCAAGGTCGCAGACTTCTTGCATCAAGGCTTAGAAAACCGGAGCAATCCTGAAGCCCTTGTGCAACTTCGCAAGCAAGTCACTGACTTTACAAAAAATTTTCCACTTCCTTAATTTGAAGATAGGAGATGGAAGATGGGAGATGGAAGTTTTGGTCTGCTAACGCAGACAAAGAAAAAATCTAATTCTGCCGAAGGCCTCGACCGTATCACCCATTTTCTATCTTCCATCTTCTAAAACTTTCTTATGAATTCTAATCCTCCATCCTCCCGCCCCATTCCCGAATCTTGCTCCGTAGTCATCTTCGGCGCAACGGGTGACTTAACACATCGCAAGCTGATTCCTGCGCTCTACCATTTATCTGTGGAGAATGCCTTACCAACTCACTTCAAAGTAATCGGTTTTGCACGACGTGAAAAAACAGATGAAAGTTTTCGTGAAGAATTGGGAGTTACTACAAAAAAATTCTCACGAACACCTGTGGACGATGCAAAGTGGAACGATTTTTCAAAATCGATTTCTTATCATCGAAGCGAATTTCATGATCTCAATGGATATTGTGCACTTGCTAAAAAGTTGCATGAAGAAAACAAAGCTATTAAAAAAGCAAATAACCGTCTCTTTTATTTGGCGGTAGCTCCTGATCAAATAGAGGTCATCTTACGTCATCTTAAAGAGAGTGGGTTGAATAATCCAGGTGAGGGAAGTTGGGCTCGTGTGATTATTGAAAAGCCATTTGGTGTCGATGCAGCAACGGCATCACGTTTAAATGAACTCGTGCACGAAGCCTTTCCTGAGCAGTCGACTTA
>VHCR01000184.1 GCA_016871655.1 Verrucomicrobiota bacterium | reverse complement strand
AAACCGATAGAAGTCATTACAATATTTTCAAAAAATCCAAAAATAAATCTCCGCTCCATGAAATCAAAAAACCTCATCACACTATTCGCCTGTTTTTTTCTTTCCACCTTTCAACAGAGCAACGCTTGCAGTCGGATCACCTACACAGGCCTTGATCAGATGGTCGCTATGGGAAGAACGATGGATTGGATGGAAGATATCAAAACAGACTTGTGGACTTTTCCTGCAGGCATCAAGCGGAGCGGCAATGCGAGTGATCCCAAGAGCCTTACTTGGACATCAAAATATGGCAGCCTCATTGCAAGCGGCTATAACATCGGCAGCACTGATGGAATCAATACCGAAGGGCTCTGCGCTAATCTGCTCTATTTATCAACAGCTAATTATGGCGCACAAAAGCCAGATCGCAAAAATTTATCGATTTTGATTTGGGCACAATATTTTTTAGATAACTACGCCACTGTTGATGAAGCCGTGAGCGAATTTGCCAAAGACTATGTTAACATCGTTGCGAACACGCTTCCCAATGGCTCGCAGGCTACGGTTCACCTCGCGATCGCTGATCGAAGCGGTGACAATGCGATTTTTGAATATGTCGATGGAAAATTAATCATTCATCACAGCAAAAAATATAATGTGATGACGAACGAACCGACCTACGAAAAGCAATTGGCGTTGAATGATTATTGGCAAGAACTCAAAGGCGCTTTTCTTCCAGGAACCGACAATCCTTCCGACCGGTTTGTACGAGCCAGTTATTTTTTGAATTATGCAAAACAAACCGGAAATGCTGAAGAAGCCATCGCCGTTGTTTTTTCTATTATCAGAAATGTTTCAGCTCCGATGATGGCGGAAAGTGATCCAGCTCACCCCAACATCGCAGCGACGATCTGGCGAAGTGCTGCTGATTTAAAAAATGATATCTATTTTTTTGAAAGCAGTGAACGCCCCAACGTCTTTTGGGTTGATCTGAAAAAATGCGATCTCAAAAAAGGAGCCTCCATTAAAAAGTTACCGCTCCAACAAGGCCAGATCTATGCTGGCGAAGTAAGCGATAAATTTGTTCCTAGTGCTTCTTTTTTTGCCCAGGATAAATAAATCATCTCATTCGCTGATATGAACATCAAATTTGCCACAGAGGAAGACATTCCTTTAATTCTCCAATTCATTAAAGAGCTCGCTGACTATGAAAAATTGCTGCACGAAGTTGTCGCAACAGAAAAAATTCTGAAAGAAAAACTCTTCGGCCCTAGAAAATATGCTGAAGTGATTTTTGCTTATGATGAAAATGAGCCTGTTGGTTTTGCTCTCTTCTTTCACAACTTTTCTACCTTCCTCGGAAAGCCAGGCCTCTATTTGGAAGATCTCTATGTGAGGCCAACCCATCGAAGCAAAGGGATTGGTCAGCAACTTTTAAAATGCCTCGCACAGCTAGCAAAAGAGCGCGACTGCGGCCGACTCGAGTGGTGGGTTTTAAACTGGAACAAAAAAGCAATCGACTTTTATCTAAAAATAGGAGCTCAAGCGATGGATGAGTGGACCGTCTTTCGTGTGACGGGCAAAGCGTTAGAAGAGCTTGCTGGTTCTTAGAATTACCCACTGAAATTACTCAATGTACTGAGTAAATTTACTCAGTACATTGAGTAAATTTTTTCACTCCCGAATGAATCTCAGCATCTCCCTCATTCCAAAGCACAGTCTGTTTGATTTTTGAAATGAGCCATTTTTCTTTTTGGCAGAGGCACGTAAATTTGTAAATCGCATGCGTGTTAAAAAATTGTTCCCCTCGCCTGCGTAAGATCAACGCCGAACAGCGGCAGGTCGCTTCGTTTTCATCATGAACATCGATTTCTAAATTTGAAAAAAGATGCTGTGTCTGGAGCGGTTCTAACGAGGCTCTTCGCAGAGCCACATAATCTTTGGCTGCGAGCGCTTCTTTTTTTCCACGCAAGCTCGTGTAATTGCACTCGACCTGCTCAGCCAAATAAGACTCCATCTCATCCCATGCCTTCAAATCAAAGCTATTAGCAAACTTGAAAAGGAGATTGCTGATGGCACCTTGAGGAGAAAAATCATTCTTCATCATGAATTCCTTGTTTTTATTAATTTCACCAACTCCGGCAATAATTTTTGAACCATGCCTCGTGAAAAAGGATTGGAAATCGATTCTACAAATTTTTGAAAATCGATGGCTGCTGAATGATCAGCCTTATCGGAGATAGTTCTAATAATGAGAAAAGATTTCTTATATTCATGGCAAACTTGAGCAACAGCAGCTCCTTCCATCTCGACAGCATGTGCACCCTTGTCGTTCAGCGCCATGTCAACATGATGTGCAGGGTGAGCAATAAATTGATCACCCGTCGCAATGGTTCCACAAATAATTTTAGGAGCTTCGATGAAAAAGGATGCTAATGTTTCTTGATCTACGTGTCCTTCTAACTCACTGATAAAACCAGCAAGAGAGGCCTCTGCACATCACAAATATTCTTCCTCTGCGAGAAAATGATCACGACCAGTTAGTGGCACTTCAAACTTTGGAAAGAGTGGGCGTGCATCCATATCATGTTGATAAAATTTATTACCAATCACAATGTCACCTACATTGAGATCAGGATGGACTCCACCTGCTACACCCGTGAAAAGCAAAAAATCGATTTCAAAAAAGTTAATCAATGTCGTGGCTACACTTGCTGCTGCAACTTTTCCAATGCGCGAGAAAACTAAGACCACTTTATACCCATACAATTTTCCAACATAAAAAATTCTTCCGCCGAGTGAAATTTCTTCCTCAACCTCCATCTCCTCCCTCATCAAATCTACTTCCTGAGGGATCGCTCCCATGATGCCGATTTTCATGTCTAAAAAATTTTTTTGTTATAGTCGATATGCTATGTGAAGCCCTTTGCCTACTGGAACAACTGTTGTCATCCAATCAGGAAAAGTTTTGAACATTTCTAAATATTCTTTGAGTTCTTCCGAATGAGAAAGAGCATTATCAGTTAGGAGGAGTACATTCTGTTCTAATTTTAGAAGCAGCAATTTGAACTGCCCTGGCGCACTGATTCTATCAGCATCAAAAAAGACGCTATCAAAAGGTCCCTTCAATGTTGCTATCAATGAAGTGGCATCTCCGTGCATCACCTTGATTTTTTCTGCAACTCCTGCACGCAAAAAATTTTCCTTTGCAGCCTCAACTTTCTTCTCTTCTCTTTCCAAGGTAATGATAGTGTTACTTTTTGAAACCTTCTCCAAAGCCTTTGCTAACCATATTGTGCTATATCCATGAGATGTCCCTATTTCTAAGAGATTCTTTCGCTGAAAACCAAGCACAAGAAAATATAACGATTCAGCTGTAGGTCGATCTAAGTTGAAATATTGAAACCGCTTTTCAGTTGCAAGATGATCTTGCACTGCTCCTGCTTTTTCAAGTTCATCGAAAAGAGCTTCCGTTGAGACGTCATGAAACATGACTTTACTTTAGTCTAAAAGATTCCTCGCTTTCAATCCAAAGTAGGGACCCAGGAGACCACCAATTCTAGTTTTGGTAGTAGCGTTTAAAATCCTAAAAAAAATACGCAGCTAACAAAAACACTTTTACGAAAGCAAAGTTAAAGATCGACAGCCTGCTAGGTTCCCGCGTGCGCGGGAATGACAGTTAGTGTGCAAGCGCTACTGGAGTAAAATTAGTGGCATTGTTCTTTTATTGATAGGCTTTTTACTGTCTCTTAATTGATGACA
>VHCR01000183.1 GCA_016871655.1 Verrucomicrobiota bacterium | reverse complement strand
CCGCTTTTACAGCGATGCGGGCACGTGGAGCCAATATCACTGACATTGTTGTCTTGGTTGTTGCTGCCGATGATGGGCTCATGCCTCAAACATTAGAAGCTCTGAGTCATGCTCGTGCAGCAAACGTAACGATCATGGTCGCAATTAATAAAACAGATCTACCAGCGGCCAATGTTGATCGTGTCAAAGCGCAACTCCAAGAACAGGGCCTCGTGCCCGAAGATTGGGGAGGCGACACCGTTTGCTGTGAGGTTTCAGCCGCGACTGGAAAAGGAATTGATCAACTTTTAGAGATGATGTTGCTCCATGCGGAAATGTTGGAGCTCAAAGCGAGCCCGCATCAACCTGCTAGAGCTAATGTAATTGAGGCTCAGGTTGAGGCTGGACGTGGACCAACAGCAACGGTCATCATTAAAACTGGAACGCTGAAAGTTGGGGATGCTTTTATTTGCGGAAACTATTGGGGCAAATTGAAACAAATTGCCAACGATGTCGGACAACCTGTGAAGGAAGCTCCTCCTGCAATGCCGGTCAAAGTGCTTGGATTAAGTGGACTGCCCAATGCTGGAGATGAGCTCATTGTCATGGATTCAGAGCGCTCTGCGCGACAATTGAGTGAAGAGCGCTTGGAAGCTCTCCGCAGTACAAAATTAGCAGCTCCTCAGCGTGCAACATTAGAAAATTTATTTAAAAACTTAGCTGCAGAACAAAAGAAAGTTTTGAATATTATTTTGAAAGCCGATATGCAAGGATCGCTAGAGGCTATTATTGGAACGTTAGCAGATATTCCGAAAGACAAAGTTGATTTAAAAATTGTTCATTCCGGAGTAGGTCCGATTAGTGAGTCCGATGTTCTTTTGGCCACAACTTCGAACGCTGTCATTATTGGATTTAGTGTGAAGTTAGAAAACACGGCTGCTACGGTTGCGCGTCGCGAAGGAATTCAAATTAAACTTTACAGCATTATTTACGAATTGATCGATCAAATGCGCGAAGCGATGGCTGGACTTCTTGATCCAGAACTCCGTGAAGCGGTGATCGGCCATGCGACCGTTAAACAAGTTTTCGAATTGACCCGTGGTGTTGTAGCTGGATGCCAGGTAAGCGATGGACGGATCTTACGCACCGCTCGTGCTCGAGTTTTGCGTCGCCGCCAAGCCGTCTATGATGGTGGCATTGGAACCTTGCGTCGCTTTACCGAAGACGTCAAAGAAGTTCGTGCCGGTCTCGAATGTGGTATTCGTTTGGGCGATTTCAATGATTACGAAGAGGGAGATATTATTGAGTGTTATACACTCGAAAAAGTTGCACAGACGCTCTGAAGAATTCACCACAAAGAGCACAAATGCCGCTAACGCGGCAACACAAAGAACACAAAATAAAATTTTTTATAAAAAAATTTTAAAGTGAGAAATTAGAAATACAGGAAAAATTTAGAATGACTTCTTGCTTTAAATTCCTAGAATTTTTCTATAGAAAAATTCTTTTTGTGTTCTTTGTGCAATCTTTGTGTTCTTTGTGGTGAATTCTTTTTTAATTTATGAGTCATCGTTTAGTTAGAGTTTGTGAGTTGCTTAAGCGCGAGCTAGGGCTTTTGATCTCGCGTGAGATCAAGTTTGAAGCGCCACTGGTTTCGATTCGTGCTGTCGATATCACGCCGGATCTCAAGCAGGCGCACGTCTATGTGAGCGTGATTGGAACTGCCGGTCAAAAAAATGGAGTATTGCAGCTCTTGGAAAAAAACCGCCCCTCTCTTCAACGCGAACTTTCCAAACGAGTAATTTTGAAACACACTCCGATTTTGAATTTTAAATTGGATGAATCGATTGAACGAGGCTCGCACGTGATTGCGCTCTTAGATGAATTAGAAAAAAATTAACAGGAATAGAAGCGATGGAAGGGGTATGAAATATAAAATTTCTCCTTCGGTTTTGTAGGGCGGTACAAAATAAACTTGTCGCCCACATGGGTAGGAACTATTCTTTTCGCCTTAAAAATAACAATTAGCAATACCCTCTTTAACTATTAAAAATAAAATTCTTTTTTGACTAGTCTGATCTTAGTGACGCTTTTTGGCGGAAGATCAACGTTTGCAGCTGTAGATCATGGAACAACGAGACTGACTCTGAAGGCTGATAACAGCAGCGTTGGAGGGAATGCATTTTTATCGGGAGTCAATAGTTACAATAGTTACAATGGAGATACAGTCATTGATGGAGGAATATTGATTCTTGCAAATGGAGGTACGCTAGGTGCCAACAGTGGAACCACAACAATCTGCAATGGAGGTACGCTTGATCTTGGAGGAACAACTCAAACGCAAGCACTCATTGAAATGAATGACGCTTCTATTTTTAATGGTTGTATTAGCAATACAGAACTCTTGTTTACGGGAGGATCCAATAATGTTTCAGCTAATATTCTTGGAGCAAGCTCTGTCGTGAGTGCCGGAGGAATTAATACACTTGCAGGAACAAATAATAATTACACAGGGGGAACGTTCATTACTAATACTCTTCTCACCATAGCGAACGGTAGCTCATTGGGATCGAGTAATAATGCTCTTTATATGAGTGCTGGAGCACGCTTAGATCTCGGTGGAAATACTGTGCTACAGAATAATGTAACTCTTACTGGTTATTCCTGTATACATAATGGATCACTCTATATTTCTACCCTGACTAGTCGCGCTATAGGAACGAATTTTATTGAAGCAAATATTGAAGGAACTAATGCAACTGTTAGAAGTGATAGCGGAAATATGGTGCTTCTTGGAAATAACAGCTACACAGGAACTACATTGATTGCTGGAGGAACAATGTGTATTGAATCATCTCATGCATTAGGAAATTCAACCGTTGATCTAACAGGAGGTAATTTAGATCTTGGTCGTACAACTAATCTTTCGATTCAAACACTGAATTGGACTAATTCAAGTTCAGTGATTGAGCTGTTTCAGACAGGTTCATCAGTCATTACTGTTGATAGATTCAATTGCTTCGATGGAATGAATTATTTTTCTTTTACAGATGGAACTGCTGACAACCAATCTCATTTGATCATGGTTTCATCTAATGGAGTTGGTGACCTTAGCAAGTTTGGTGTAGTAGGAAAAAACCCGGGTGAGTATGAATTTTCTACTAATAATGATGGGACACAATTGTCAGTAAGACTCTTGACCAATCCAATGTCAGGAAACCAAAATCATTAGAGCACCGTTAACTTGACTCTCTCCGTAAAAAGTGAATGTTGTTTTTTTGAAAAAGGTTTATTCTTTTTCCAATGAAAACAACTTTTTCAGAAATCCATCAAGCTCTTCGTGCGGCTCATCGTATTCTCGTAGTGAGCCATGCTCGTCCTGATGGGGATGCGCTCGGCTCGACGTTGGCAGCTGCTCTTTGGCTAAAGCAGGAGGGGCATGATGTGACAGCTTGGAATGAAGATGGAGTGCCTCAAAAATTTTCTTATCTTCCCGAGGCAAGTCTGATTACAAAACCTTCCGAGCAGCCTCAAGAATTTGGTGCTATCTTGATTTTAGATACTGCAACAAAAGAACGGCTAGGAAAAAAAGTTTTAGCGAGCGCACGTGCGCCTCTCTGGCTTGCGATCGACCATCATGTGAGCAACGAGAATTTTGCACATCACAATTTGATTGTTTCTTCTGCTCCTGGAACAGGAGAAATTTTAGCGGAAGGATTTCTTCAAGAAAAGATCACCATCACTCCTGCGATGGCTTGTAATCTTTATGCGGCCATCTCGACCGACACAGG
>VHCR01000182.1 GCA_016871655.1 Verrucomicrobiota bacterium | reverse complement strand
TTGTGACATTGGCATCCTTCTTGGTTGCCGGTGTCATCCTTTATGAGTCAACGTCTTATTTTTACCTACTTGATTTTCCCGCCTCGGGTGTCAAAACTTATGAGGCAACAGGTCTTCTCTGCCTCCTGCATTTTTTGCTGTAACCTGCAACCTGTTCCTTGTAACGTTCAGCCTTTAGCCCTTAGCCTTCAGTCTTTCCCATGCTTTCAACCATTCGCAACAATCAACATTCTTTAACATTCTTAATCGTCATCATGACGATTGTTTCTTTTGTTTGGCTTTACAATCGAACTAATCTCGCTCAAGTCGGAGCCAGTGATGTTGCTACTGTCTATGGGCATGTGCTTCAACAAGCAGATATCGAGCGTCGTGCGAGGGAATATCAATTAGCGATGGCGTTGGGGTTAACTGATTTTGTCCGAGAGTTGGGAGGATTTGCCGAAGATGAAAATGTTGCTCTTTCAGAATTCATTTTAAATTCCATCGTGATTCAACATGAGGCGGCGCGTTTGAACGTCGTTCCTAGTGAGGAAGCTATTGTTGCTGAAATCAGCCTCCTGCCTGCTTTCCAGAGAGAAGGGACTTTTGATCCTGCAAAATATCAAAAATTCATGAAGGAGCAATTGGCTCCGCGTGGTTTTACCGAGCGCCATTTGGAAGAAATGATAGGAGACATGCTGGCTTATCGCAGCTTGCATCAACTCCTTATTTCACCCATTTCGGTCAGTGAAGCACAGGTTCGCGAAGCCGCTCGTATCTATCAACCGGTGACAGCAGAAGTAATTCGCTTTTCTAAGGAATCTTATCTCAAAAATATCAAACCGATTTCTTTGGAGGAACAAAAAGCTTTTTATGAAAAAAATAAAGGAGCTTTCGTTAGCGAGGAAAAACGTTCCGTGAGCTATGTCGTCTTTTCCTTGCCTCCGGGGGCAGAAAAGCTCCAAGGAAAAGAGCGCGTGCGAGCCTTGCAGCAAGTCGCGACAGCCGCCACAATCTTTAAACAAAAAGGAGAAGAGGGAATGAAGTCCGGAAAAAATCTGGCGCAGATTGCCAAAGAAAATGGGAAGTCGCCCATCATAACGGGCCTCATCAATCGTCGCGGTGAGAGTACTGAAGAAAAAGGAAAACAACAAGGTGCGGTTCCAAAAACTCCCGAGGTTGTCACAGCGACCGCTTTTCGTTTGGGACAAGAAAAAGATTTTTCGGAAGTTATTCCTGCTGGTTCTTCTTTTTATCTCGTCATGCTTGAGAAAAAAGTTCCGTCACATCAACTGAATTTTGAAGAAGTGCAATCAAAAATTAATGCCTTTTTGAGCAGTCAGCAAGCAGTGAAGCTAATCCAAGAAGATTGTTACAATACGCTCCTTGACTTGAGAAAAAATTTGAGGGAGGGGAAAAGTTTTGCTCAAGCAGCAGTGCTAACGCACCACCAGGCTGAGGTTATCGCCAACTTAAGTTTTCAAAATGAAAAAAATTCGAATGCCGATCAACGTCTCATTTTTCAAGCAACCTTGACGCTCAATGAAAAAGAATTGAGCGAAGTGAAGCATGCCTCATGGGGCGACTTTATTGTCTACTTAGATCATCGTGCTCCACTGAGCAATGCTGATTGGGAAGCTCATCATGCGACAATCGAGCAAGAATTTTTACAACAAGAACAAAATATGATTTTTGCTCAATGGCTCAATAAAGCACGTGCTGAGGCGAAGGTCACGATGCTGAATCAGCGCAAGCGGAAAAGGTAGAAAAAGGTTATCACCTTTTGACCTGTGAATTTAGAAATTGAAAATCTTTTTGACGAAGCGAGTGGAGATATTGCCATTGGCGAGCTGGAAGAGGCTGCAAAAAAATATCGGCGTTGCGTTGAGCTGGATCCTGATTTTTTTGAAGGCTGGCACGCTCTCGGGATGGTCTTGATGAAGAGTGGTTCTTATCTTGAAGCTATTGAGGCTGGGTTGAAGGCCACAGAGCTCCGTCCCAACGATCAACTCGCTTGGTCAAGCCTCTCTCTTTTTTATGTTCGCAATCATCAGATCGCTGAGGCCGAGGCGGCTGGCGTCAAGGCGCGGATTCTTTCTTGGGGCGGCAAGCTGCAGGTAACAGACAAGAATGAAAATTGAAACCAACGAGAAGAGCAAAAAAGAATAAAATTTAAGAAATCTTTTTTTTGCGTTCTTTTGTAGCTAATCTTTTTCTTATTATTTATGAAACCTTATTTTATTACAACGGCCATCGATTACACAAATGGAGCGCCACACATTGGGCATGCCTACGAAAAAATTTTAGGCGATGTTTTAGCGCGTTTTCAGCGGCTGCGGGGACGCGAGGTTTTTTTTCTGACGGGTGTCGATCAGCATGGACAAAAGGTCCAACAGGCTGCGGAGAAACAAGGAATTTCTCCGCAAACTTTCACTGATGAAGTGTCTCAATATTTTTTAAAATTGTGGGAGCAGCTTGTTGTTTCTTATGATGCATGGGCTGCGACAACGGCAGAGAAGCATCGGTCCGTGGTCAAAAACATTTTGAGTGACCTCGTTGCTCGCGATTGGCTCTACAAGGCCTCTTACAGCGGTCACTACAGTATTCGACAGGAGCAATTTTTGACCGACAAGGAGCGAGGAGAAGATGGAAACTTTGGGCCCGAGTGGGGAGAGGTTGTTTTTTTTGAGGAAGAAAATTGGTACTTCCGTCTCTCGCACTGCAAAGAATGGCTACTCCAATTTTTGGAAAAGCATCCGCAGTTTGTTACGCCTGATTTTCGCATGAATGAATTGAAAAATGCTGCTGCGAAAATTGCTGGTGATCTCTGCGTCTCTCGGCCGAAGAGTCGCTTGGCATGGGGAATTGAGTTTCCGTTTGATCCTGATTTTGTGACATATGTTTGGTTTGATGCTTTGATCAACTATATCAGCTTTGCTGGTTACGGCTCGACCGATGAAAAGGAGAAAACACATTTTGAAAAATTTTGGCCGTGCAATCATCACTTGATCGGGAAAGACATCATGGCTCCGGCGCATGGTATTTACTGGCCTTGTATGCTTCATGCGATGGGATTTGCTGATGAGCAAATGCCTCAACTTCTCGTTCATGGATTTTGGAATTCACGTGGAGAAAAAATGAGCAAGAGTCTCGGCAATATCGTCGATCCAAAGTTGCTGGCCGATCGCTACGGTGCTTCCGCGCTTCGCTACTACATGATGCGCGACATTGTAATGGGACGTGATGCCGATTTTAACGAGGAGAGACTCATTACTCGCTTCAATACAGAATTGAGTAATGGGCTTGGGAATCTTGTGCAGAGGACTCTTAGTATGGTGCATCGTTATAGAAATGCTTCACCTAAGAGCGTGACGCTTTCAGATTCTTTTGAGGCACATCAACAAGAAGACCTCGCTGCGATCAAAGAGTATTGTCAGCAGATGGAGGCGTCGCAAGTGCATGCGGCATTGGAGACGATTGTCAATTTGCTCTATCGTGCCAATGCCTTCGTTGATACGACTGCTCCTTGGAAGCTGGCTAAAGATCCCGCTGCAGCTGATCAACTCGATGCTGTTTTAATAACGCTGCTCCAATCAGCGCGAGTTGCTGCGACATTGTTGTTACCGATCATTCCAGTCGCTGCAGAAGAAATTTTGGAACAATTAAATTTGGAGCCGCTCTCGCTCGTAGGAACGATCACTATTCCAGAGCTGCCTCACGATTATGTCGCTCGACAACCAACTCCGGTCTTTCCAAAAATTGTTCTAGAAGAAAACTGAAAAAAGAAAATTAACTGCA
>VHCR01000181.1 GCA_016871655.1 Verrucomicrobiota bacterium | reverse complement strand
CTCTTTCCGTATTGTTTGTGACATTGGCATCCTTCTTGGTTGCCGGTGTCATCCTTTATGAGTCAACGTCTTATTTTTACCTACTTGATTTTCCCGCCTCGGGTGTCAAAACTTATGAGGCAACAGGACTACAAAAAAATCAAAATACAGGGTTTACACTTAAAAATAGGATGGTTTAAAGTAGCCTGATGCTTTTCCGCCTTCTTTTGCTCCTTTTTCTTGTTGGTCTTGTTGGTCCATTGGAAGCAGCGAATAACAGTAATGATCCTTCTGAGGAATTTGTTGCGGCGTACCGCAGTTTTAAAGAAGCGGAGCGTCTTGACCAAGCAGGCAGGAAAGATGAGGCTGTGGAGAAGTATCGCTATGCCGAAAGTCATTTGGTCGATATCAGCAACAACTATCCAAATTGGCAGAAGCCGATTGTAGAATATCGTCTCAGTAAAATTAGAAACAATCTTGCACGCATTAATACTTCATCGAGCGGAGGTGGGGCTCCTGCTTATAGCGATAGTGGGGCCTCGTTCAATGATGCGAATCGTCCCGCTCCTCCTGCTGAGAGCAGCAGCGATGCTCCTCGTTCTTATAATAACGAACAGCGAGAAGAGCCTCGTTATTCAGATAGCAACCATGAAAGCCCTCGCTATGGTGCTGAAGCCCCTTCAGCAGAGCGACCGTCCGTTTCGCGTTCCACCGCTCCCGAGCTAGAGGCGATAGAACCGCCTCCGCAGCCTTCTCCGAAAAGGACAAGCGACATACCGACCCTTTCAGTTGTCCCTCCAGTACCACGAAATCCTCTTCCTAACAAAGAGCTAGTCCAACTTCAAAAGCAGCTAAAACAAACCGAAGTCGAGTTGGAAAAAGCGCACAATGACATTATTGATAAAACAACAGAGCTTGATCAGTCCAAAGTTTCTTTAGTTGAGACCAGGGCTCAGCTCGCAAGAACCGAGCGGCAGCTTGTTGATTTAAAAAGTGATCTTGAAAAAAATCGAACTGGGAGTTTGCAGCGCGAAGCCTCTTTAAAACAATCATTGCAGCAACTCGAAGGAAAAGTGGCTGCGCTTTCCGCTGATAAAGAGGTCATCTTGGAAGAAAACAGCAGTCTTCAACAGCGCCTCCAGCAGACTACGAATTCTTTAGCGATGGCTTTTAATAATAAAAGTCGCTTAGAGCAGCTCCAAGTGGAAGTGAACGCTGAAAAAAATGCCTCAGCAGCATTGCATGAACAGCTGGCTGCAGCTCAACGGGAGCGTGATGCGGCACATGCTGAGAGCGCTACCTTGGCGCAGCAGATCAAGCAGGTCAACGATTCTTTGGGCGTGGCCGAGAAAAAGGCACATGACTTAGAAGCCTTGCAGGCTCAAGTGGCAGGGCTCCACCAGCAACTTCAGCAGACCAACGCTTCCTTAGCAGAAGCACAGAAAAAAAATACGGAGAATGATGCTTTAAAACTTCGCTTAGCTGCGTTAACAACAGAAGAAGCTAACAAAGAAAAAATGTTAGCCAATGTTCAAGATGCCAAGAGCAAACTACAAGCTTCTCAAAAAATTCTTGTTAATGATCTGCAGAAAAAATTAACGGCTTCAGAAGCCGATCAAGAAGTTCTGAATGAAGAGCGAGCCAACATGCAGCTGAAGTTGAAGCAGATGACAGAACAAGTTGCTCTATTAAAAAAGTCAGGAGCTGATGCAACAGCAATGCAGCGTCAGATGGAAGGATTGACCCAAGAGTTAGAGAAAAACAAAAAACAACTTTCCGAAGCGCAGGCTTCCGAAATGGAGACGGCCACTATTCAGAAACAGGCGTTGGTAGAGCTTGAAGAAAAATATCGTGTTGCTCTCATGGAGCGCCAGAAAATGGAGACGAGAAAAGGAGAGCTTGAACAGCAATTGGGCTCCATCACTCAAAAGATCAAATCCTTAGAAGCTCAGCAAGGTCCTGATGTAGCTGCTCTGCAAAAGAGCTTGCAGCAATCTCAAACCGAGTTGCAGGCTGCTAAAACAGAGCTCGAAGCCTCAGAAAAAAAGATGGCAGCTTTAGAAAAAGCAGGGCCTGAGAGAGATCATTTCTTGCAAGACAAAGAAAAAGAATTGGCAGCAGCACGTGATGAAGCTGGAAAATTCCAAAAAGAACTTCAAGCTGCACAGCAACAATTGACGAGCATTCAGCAGGAACTAAAAACAAGAGATGATCGCTACAACGAATTAAAAAAGCAGCTCGATCAAAAAAACGAAGAGATTGCAACATTACAGAAAAAAGGAACATCCGAGGGAGCTCAGGAAAAAATCGTTGCTGAAAATGAATTGCTCAAGGGAATCGTTCTGCGCGAGCTCAAGGCAGAAGCTAGACGCCAACAGCTTCGGAAGCTTGTTGTGGAAGATTTAGACAAACTGAAAGTCAAATCAGAGACGCTCTCACTTCAACTCCGCAAGTTGGCAAAGCCGGTCAAGCTAACGCAGGAAGAGCGGGCTCTTTTTAAAGACAAGCTGCCGCTGCCACCTGAAACAGAGCAGGATGAAGACAAGTTGATTGTTGCCGTCGAAGCTTCTAAAAATGGAACAAATCCTCCCTCTTCTTCAGCCCCAACAAATGCCCCTGCTCCTCTTTCTTCTCCTGCAGGAACGAACAGTGTGACGGGGACTAACGCTACGACGGAGATGAGCAAAAAAGAGGGAAGTAAGGATACAAAAAAGGGAACTCCGATTGATCACGAGAAATACCGCGTTGCCCTCAACAAAGCAAAAGATCAATTCGAGCACCAAAATTATTCTGAGGCCGAAAAAAGTTTTCAAGATGCTTTGAGCGCTTCTCCAAATGATTACATCACGCTTTCTAATCTTGGTGTTGTCGAGTTCCAACTTGGTAAAATGTCGGAAGCAGAGACTGTCTTAAAAAAAGCCTGTGCTGAAGATCCGAAGAAATCGTTTGCCTTCACGACTCTTGGGATTGTGAATTATCGGCAAGAACGGTTTGATGATGCTGAAAAAGTATTACGTCAAGCTGTGGCGATTAACGATCAGGATTTCACCGCTCACAACTATCTCGGTATCGTGCTTGCCGCTTCAGGCAAGAGCAAAGCAGGGGAGAGCGAAATTATGAAATCGATCGAGATTAATCCCAACTATGCCGATGCTCATTTCAATCTTGCCGTGATCTACGCAACCGGAAAACCGCCTGCTAAGGAGATGGCGAAGGTACATTATAAAAAAGCAGTAGCGCTGGGAGCGCCAGCGGATGCGACGTTGGAGAAGTTGATTAATTGAATGCTGCGTAAGTGTTCAGACAATGGTGTCAACTTAAGCACAAGCAGAGGAAAAAGAATTTAACCACAAAGATCGCAAAGCGGCTAACGCCGCACACAAAGAACACAAAAAGAGTGCAACTCGCTCGCTCCCGCGAGGCTCGCCCCTACAGGGCTGCCTTCGGCAGTCCATCTAGCGGCCTCCCGGCCGGCTGTATTCTCGTTCCTTGTACTGCATCGGCTATAACTCTTTTTAACACGCTCTAACTTTGAAAGTAAGGGGTGTTTGAGCTTGGTCATTTGTTGATCTGTGATAAAGAAGATAGCTCTTTTGAAACATTCAACTTTGCATGACCTATATCATTAAAAAACACAGTGTTCCTTTTAAAACTAAGCGGCACTACACCCGCACTGTCATCCTCGCGTTCGGGTTAAGCAACATTATTTCTGTAAAATTGAAAAGAGTGTCATGAAAAAGTTGGAAATGAAGGGTTAGTTTTTAGTGGAGGAATTGAGGGTTGAGGTAAGCATTGGAA
>VHCR01000180.1 GCA_016871655.1 Verrucomicrobiota bacterium | reverse complement strand
ACGAGGAGTTCAAGGGAAGAGCGTGCTTATAACTGAAGTCTGCGAGCAATGGGAGTACAGTCGCAAGCACGCGATTAAACTTCTCAATGCAAAGAGCGGATGGGGTGGTGATCCAAGAAAAAAAATGAGATGTCGCTAGGGCTCAACGCCGAGCCCGCCACGCTTAATCCATTGTTACAACCTGAGAGCGCTTCTGTAGCAGTCATGGCGCTGCTTTACAACGGACTCCTTAAACAAAATGAAAACCTAGAACTCGTTGGCGATCTTGCAAACGACTGGTCAATTTCCGATATAACGACAACACCAACGATTAAATTCACGCTCCGACACGATATTCGCTGGCACGATGGGGCTCCCTTCACTGCACGCGATGTCCTTTTTACCTATCACGCAGTCATGGATGAACGTCTCGTTTCGCCCCTACGAACAGACTTTGAAAAAATTTTATCAATCGAAGCTCCCGATTCCTGGCATGTTATCGTCCGTTATCGCGTTCCTTTTTCGCCAGCACTCTTGGGATGGACAACTTCCATTTTACCTGCTCATCTCCTCGAAGGAACTAACCCCATTGACTGGGCAGGCTCTTTTAATCGGCATCCGATCGGTACTGGTCCTTTCAAATTTGATGAGTGGAAAAGCAATGAATATGTCCGACTCAAACGCAACGATGATTATTTTTTAGGGAAGCCATGGCTCGACTCGATGGTCTTTCATATTTTCCCCGACCCTCTCACCATGCGCCTCGCCTTTGAGACTGATCAAATTGATTTTTGGGATGCACCCCCCTCTGCAATCCAGAGTTTTTCAAATAATTCTCGTTACGAACTCTTCGACGCTCCGAGCAATCTCTACACTTACGTTGGTTGGAATTTGAGAAAAAGCTTTTTTAAAGATCCCAACGTCCGTCGTGCTCTGGCTCAAGCCGTGAACATTCCAGAAATGATTCACTACATTCTCTACGGCCACGGACTTGTTTCTAAAGGGATCTACAATCCTCAGCAGTGGTTTTTTAATCCAAACGTCGTCCCTTTTTCTTATGACCCCAAAAAAGCAAACACTCTCCTCGATGCCGCTGGCTGGAAACGTGGTCCTGACGGCATTCGACAGCGTCATGGAAAACGTTTCAGTTTTACCCTCATGACGAATAACGGCAATGACATTCGTAAAGACATCGCAACACTCATGCAAGATGACCTCAAAAAAATCGGTATCGAAGTGAAGATCGAAATCTACGAGTGGGCTGTTTTTTTAAAACAGGTGCGCTCTCAAAATTTTGATGCCGTGGTTCTAGGGTGGGGACTCCCCAACAACTACGATCAATATTCCATTTGGCATTCGAGCCAATGTCATCCTGATGAAGTGAATTATGTTGGGTACAAAAATTCTACAGTCGATCAACTCTTGATAGCGTTGCAACAAGAATACAATCACGCAAAAATCATCCAACTCGCCGGCGAGTTACAGCAAATCATCTACGCAGATCAGCCTTATCTTTTTCTCTTCGTCCCGCAGACAACTTCTGTCATGCCACGCGGAACTTACCGCGTTTGCTATCCCAGTGATCATGGATTTGTTGACTCTCCGATTCACATGACCAACGCCGGTTGGAGCTATAATTTAGAATGGTTTTATCGAACGGATTTCAGAAAAAAATAGCCACAAAAGAACGCAGAAGAAGTAACGAGTGGCGAGTGATTTGATATCAATAGTGAATCAGTTTTTCGAAATTTTTATTTTCGAAGTTATTTTTTAACCTAAAAACGTGAATGAAAATGAGAAAGGTTGCGTAAGGAGTTTGATTTAAAAATGGTTGTAATAAGGCCGTGGCTAACCTGAACGGTAAGTGAGGCATTAGGACGAACATTTTGAAACAAACTATAGTGTTTTAAATTGAAAAGGGCATGTTAGAAGCGCTGAAATTTTTTCTTAGAACAAGGCCGAAGATCGAAGCGCTATGGAGCGCATAACGTCAGCTCTGACAACCAAGCTAGGGATCAAAAGAACAATTCACAATAGTCCGATTATTTATTGAAAGTGGCATTACTTCAGAACTCGCTACTTCGAGTAAGTCTTCATGAATTCCTCTAAGTTTGCAGAAGCCTTTGTCGCCAGCGCAGAGGAAGTTGTGCTACTCGTCAACATCATCATCAAGCCAAGAACGCCCACGGTCGTCGGGTTGGGAGAGGTTCCAGCAGCAGCGGTGCTAGCTGTAGCAATAGCATCGGGATGGCTGATGAGATAGTTTCCGATTAGAGCTAAGGCTTCCGTTGGAATTTTTTGAAAAAGATCTGTGACTAAATCGTCTGTTACTGCAGAAGTAGCATCCAGAGGGTTCTCTTTTTGATCGAGTTTATTGAAATCGGATTGGCTTTTTTGTTGAAGGTAAATCGCAATAGCATTGAGAAAATCTTGAATATCGTTAGGTTTTGGATTTTTGGATAAAGAAGGGAATATCGTACTCATGGTTTTTTAAGCTTCTACTGTTTGTTGAGACTGAGATGGAGTGGAAGAATATTTATACGCCACAGCGCAAGCTCCTCCCACAATAATAGTGGCAATAACTGCTGGATGAGCTGCAGCAACAGTACAAATCATTGTTGTCGCCGCGCTCAGACCATGGGCAGCCATAGTCGTAATCGAATGAGGCAAGAGAGAGGCTGAAGCCGAATGTGCTGTTACTCCTACTGAGGTTGAAGAAACAGTGGTCGTCGCAGCAGCTGTTGTGGCTGTTGTGGCTGTTGTGGCTGTTGTGGCTGTTGTGGTAGCATGTGCAGCTGTTACAGCATAATCAGCACTTATCACAGCCTTAGCTGCAGAAAACAGGACTGACTTCAAACCATTTCCAATTGTAATAGCAACTTCAGGATGATTGAATAAATAAGCGCCCAAGGCGGCATCCCGGATATTGTGAAATGCTTGTTCCATCATACCTGGATCGACGAAATGTTGTCCTGTAATGCCAGCAATAATAGCACCTACTAACATCGCATGTTGCGCAGGGGGGATAGTAGCAAACGCTGCAGCCATCATGGCCACACTAATATTGTTAACTTCATGTTCAATCCGATGTGCTGTAGTACTTACCCTTCTTGCTGCAATATAAAGACGATGAGCAATCGCTCCTGCAATAACGAAAGTAGCAATAGCAGGTGCAGCAGCAAGAATGACAGCCTGCGCTGAGGCTGCAGAAGCCGCTGCAGTCGTTGCGGTCGCTGAAGTCCCCATCATCGCCGAAGCTGCTGCAAGGTGACCTGCCTCCGGTGCTGCAGCACCCATCATGGGAAGAGCTGCTGAGTTCGACAAAGAAGCACTAATCGTTGCAATAAGATTGGCTAGAGCATGATTCGCAGCAGGAGTAGAAACGTTAGCAGCCAGTCCAACGAATCCTGCACCTCCTACAGCAAGGCCTGAAGCCGTCAACTGCTCGCGTAATGCCTCTTGTTCTTCAGGAGAAAGCTTACCAACCACTTCCTCAGCATAATCATCAAGAGCCTTGGAAAGTTGCTTAATAGTTTCTTCAGAAATTTCTTCATCATCCTCTCCCACGTCTTTCCATACTGAAGCATTTGCATTTTCCGCAGCTTGCTCAATAACCTGACGAATAGTACGAGCATCCCAAGATTTTTCAGAAGATGTTAACCCATCCCAGGCCTCATCAACCAGATCTTCTTGGTCTGGATATTTTTCTTTTAAGGCTTGTTTAAATGCCGCTTTCGTCCTTGCCTGGTCTTGATCGAGAGTAGAGTAACTCTCAGTAATACGACCATCATTGGAAACGACAATGTATTTGGCTTCAGGATT
>VHCR01000179.1 GCA_016871655.1 Verrucomicrobiota bacterium | reverse complement strand
AAGATCTTCCTGAGTTAGCTCCCAAGCCGGTCAACGAGCTCATTGCTAATCTCAGTATTGTTCCGGAGGCTGTTCGTACGATGGTGCGCAACAATGGTGGAGGGCATTCCAATCACACCTTCTTTTGGCAACTCCTCACGCCAGGTGGCGCCACGACTCCTGTTGGCAAGCTCACTGATGAGATTACAAAAACATTTGGGAGCTTTCAGGAGTTCCAAACAAAATTTGAAGCCGCTGGGCTGGGACGTTTTGGGAGCGGTTGGGTTTGGTTGATCAAAAACAAAAACGGCGCTTTAGAAATTGTTTCCACGCCGAATCAAGATTCTCCGATCATGGATGGAAGCCAACCGATCATCGGCAATGATGTTTGGGAACATGCCTACTACCTCAACTATCAAAACCGACGCGCCGATTATTTGAAGGCTTGGTGGAATGTGGTGAATTGGGATCAAGCAGAGAAAAATTATTTACAGGGATAGAAGAAAAAAAGAAAAAAATTCACAGGGATGGAAGGGATGAAAATTTTCAAGAGTTGTTTCATATTATGAAATTTTTCTTATCCCTTCCATCCCTGTGAATCTCTTCCCATGTTTTCGCTGAATTCCAACTATCTCAAACTTAAAGCCGGTTATCTTTTCCCTGAGATTGCGCGACGGGTCAAAGAATTTTCAGAGCAGCATCCTGATAAAGGTGCACGCTTGATTCGCTGTGGGATTGGGGATGTGACGGAGCCGCTTCCTGCCTCTGTGCGGCAGGCAATGCATGAGGCTGTTGATGAAATGGGAAGCCGTGAAACTTTTCGTGGATACGGTCCTGAGCAAGGTTATGAGTTCTTGCGACAATTGATTGTCGAGCATGATTACCGAGCACGCGGAGTTGAAGTAGCGGCTGATGAAATTTTTATTTCTGATGGTTCCAAGTGTGATGGTGGAAATATTTTGGATATTTTGGGAAGCAACAATCCGGTTGCCGTGATGGACCCTGTCTATCCGGTCTATGTTGATACCAACGTGATGGCAGGACATACAGGGGCAGCGAGAGCTGATGGTTCTTACGAAGGAATTGTCTATCTCACCTGTAATCCCGAAAACCATTTTGTTCCCGATCTTCCAGAAGAAAAAGTTTCTGTCATCTATCTTTGCTATCCTAACAATCCCACGGGAGCAGTCGCTTCGCGAGAAGCGCTGACAGCATGGGTGCAGTATGCTCGCAAGCATCAGTCTTTGATTCTCTTCGATGCCGCTTACGAGGCTTACATCGAAGATCCTGAGATACCTCATTCGATTTATGAAATTCCCGGTGCGAGAGAGTGTGCGATTGAATTTCGGAGTTTTTCGAAAAATGGAGGTTTCACCGGCGTGCGTTGTGGTTTTACGGTTGTCCCGAAAGAGTTGAGAGGAAGGACCTCAGACGGCAGTCATCATTCTTTGCACGCACTTTGGTATCGTCGTTTTACAACGATGTTCAATGGTGTGAGCTACATTACACAACGCGGCGCTGCGGCGCTTTACAGTGAGCAGGGAAAACGCGAAGTTCGCGCCTTGATCCGACATTACATGGAGAATGCTGCGATTTTGCGTGAGGCAGTAACCGCAGCTGGAATGACAGTCTATGGAGGTGTGAATGCGCCCTATCTCTGGATCAAAGGGCCGGCAGGAGAAACCAGCTGGCAAATTTTTGATCGGATGTTGCATGACAAGCAAATTGTTATCACACCAGGAAGCGGCTTTGGACGTGCAGGAGAAGGCTTTTTTAGAATGTCAGCATTCAATAGCCGAGAAAAAATTTTAGAAGCGGCCGCGCGATTATCCTAGCCCGGATATTTCATAACTCTCGCAGTGAAGCGAAGGAAAGAAGTTGTATTTCGTTTCACTGCCTTGCATAGATTTGAACTATGACAAACAGATTCAGAGTCTGCTGTGCTACCGTTACACCACAAGGCAAATAAAAGTCAGCTGTATTATACCATCTCCATTAAATAACTGAACTATAGTGTATTAAATTGAAAAGGGCACGCGATAAGCTTGCTCTTTTTCCTTAGAACTGCGTTCTCAGATCTCACGTTATCTTCGGATAGCGCTTCGATCTTCGGCCTTGTTTTAAGAAAAAATTTCAGCGCTTCTAACATGCCCTTTTCAATTTGATACACTATATTAAAATTTTCTCAAATAGGAGAATTTATAAATTGGCTTTAAAAAACTAGTTCCTTTTGAATTGGCGCCGAAAGAGGCTCAATAGTTCCTCCAAATTTTGGATAAACAAATTGGGCCGCGATACTGTTTTTACGCGTCATGCCATAAGCAACAGTGATTCCGCGATTAGCCAACTGTTCGAGGGAGCTCCATAAAAGTGCTGTTCCAAGGCCTCGATTGCGATATTCAGTAAGAACCCATGGGCCACTGATTAACTGATTGGTAGACTCTGGAGTTACATCTAATACCGAAACAGCAATAATTCGAGAGCCATGTGCTGCAACAACGCAGGACGGGTCTTTCTCTGACAAAAATGCTTTTTTAATAGCTCCTTCAATCAGCTCTTGTACCTCATTTGTCGCGTCATGCCAGTCAGTATTCATAGCAAGGGCTAACAATGCTACTTTTAAAACAGAGGCCTGTTCTGCGGCGGTGGCATTGCGAATGATCAGACGCGAGTCAAATTTTGGGAGGGAGGGAAGCGTTGTTGTCTTCCACTGAAAACGAATCCAGGATGGTGATATCATGCGGAACAGGGTACAGGTTGCAGGTTACAGGTTACAGGTAAAAATTAGTTTTTTACAAAAAATTCCAAACAACGTTTCAAAAAGCAAATTCAAATGAGATGAGTTAGAAAACTTTTTCTTTCAAAAAGGACAAGATCTTCGATGCTCTCACCACTGCCTAAAAAGAGAGGTGTTACTCCAATTTCGCGAGCAATCGCAACAGCCACGCCTCCCTTTCCAGCGCCATCCATTTTAGTGAGAATGAGTCCCGTTAAACCAATCGCTGTGTGAAATTCTTTGGCCTGCATAACAGCATTGCTGCCCGTTGTCGTATCAGTTACAAAGAGCACGTGATGAGGAGCAGAAGAATCTAACTTGGCAACGGTCCGTTTTATTTTTGCTAACTCTTGCATTAAATTTGATTTATTCGCTAAGCGTCCCGCTGTATCACAAATCAAAAAATCGGCGTGAAGACGTTGGGCTTTCATGAACGCATCATGGCATAGCGCTGCTGGGTCAGCCCCATATTGACTTGCGACTACTTCGATTCCAAGACGCTCTCCCCACGATTGAAGCTGTCCAATGGCAGCAGCACGAAAAGTATCTGCAGCAGCCAGCAAGACAGAACTTCCTCGTTTTTTTAAATAATGAGCTAACTTTGCCGCGCTAGTTGTTTTTCCTGTTCCATTCGCTCCCACCAAAAAAATCACGATAGGACCTTGAGTACTCGGCTGGAGTGGGATTGCTTGCTCTGGCAATAAACTCCCAACAACATCTCGAGTTGTTTCTAAAACCGTCGTAGCATCAAAAGTCCCTTTTTTTTCACGAAGTTGTGCCATCATTGAAGCAACGACCCCACTTCCTAAATCAGCTTGCCAGAGCGTTGCTTCGAGCTCATCCCAATCCACTGGCTCTCCTTGCTTGATGCCAAGATGTCCTAGTAAGTTTGTTAAAAAGCCCATGGTGAAAAAAGTTAGGGGTTTAGGAATTTAGAAGTTTAGGGGATAAAGGAACTATTCGTTGAAAAATTATCCTGCATTTGTATTTGAGAAATTTACTTTTACTTATACCAATGACGAATGAATTTTAGGAATTTCTACTTGTTATTTTTAGCGCTAGCAGCGTTGTCATCGCTACTGTTACCTCGGTAGCAGCACGCTCTGACG
>VHCR01000178.1 GCA_016871655.1 Verrucomicrobiota bacterium | reverse complement strand
ACCACCACACAGATTTTGGTAGTACCAATTTCGAGACCAACAAAAATTTGCTCACGTGCCATAAAAAATGAATTAATTAACCACAAAGAACATAAAGAAGCACAAAGAAAAATTTATAACTGATTTTTTAACGAACTGTTACCTCAGCGCTTTTAGCATTAGGACGAAAGGTCACGGGTGTATTATACTCTAAAATTAAATTAGCTGTCTCTATTTGCCTATTATTTTCTTGGCAGTAAGATAAGAGCTTTTGAAGTCGCTCTAATTGCGCTGGAAGATGTTCTGGTCCGAAAATATATTGCGCCTTATTGGCATCCGTCACCACTGCCCAATAACCTCGCGAAAAATCAATCGATCGTACAGTAAGCAGCGTATTGCCAGAATTATTGAGCACTTTCCAAAGCGCTAAAACAAAAGGCCTCTTTTCATCTGGCAAGATTTTCCCTAACTGAATACCAGCAAGCGATAAACCTTCGACAATGGGCAACTCCAATAGAGCAGCATTGAGTTTCTGAGGTGACATCACGACCCCCTCTTCATCAATCACAAAACTTTGACCAGGAACAAACGTCTCTTCAGGAGAAGCCACCAAGCGCAAGACAGGCACACGCCGTTCTAAAGTAATCTCAATAGTAGATGGCAAGACGCGTTCGACATGAGCCTTCTTGACTTCGGGAAGATCGCTTAAAATTTTTTCGGCTTTCCCTAAATTAAAATGAAAAATATTGATCCCTTCGTGCAATCCTATCGCCGACTCCAACTCTGCAAGTGATAACACATTGTCTAAAGAGGCCTCAATTTTTTGAATGTTGTAATCAGGATTTTTAAAAAAGAATTTATCTAGCAGGAAGGCGCCGCCAAAGTAAGCCCCAGCAAGCAAGAGAAGGAGAAAGGCTACTTTTAAAAAAACCTCAAAAAACTTTCGACTCTTTTGACGCCGTGCCGTATCAGTCCTCATCTTAACCTCAAGAAGATGATGAGAACTTTTTCGACGAAGATTGTTAGGACGACGAGTAGAGGTGGAACGGCGGCGGGCAACCATGAAAAAAAATTAAAGTGACTAGTTGAAGTTGAAGTTAATTCTTAATATTAAAAGATATTTTTACTGCTTTGCAGCAAAAGTCGAAACTTAACCCTAATATTTCACCGTAATCCATTGCGAGGCGCAGCGCAGCTTCATGTAGACAAGGCGGACGAGGATTTCGGCGCTGGGCTCTATTCGGGATACCACCCAAGCCCAAACCGGAGTCCAACGCACTCTACATAAGGTTCTCGCAAGCCGCACCAGAATCAACGTCAAATATTCGGGTTAAACTCAAAACTTAAACTACTTCGCAGCAGAGTTAGAGCGGCTCCGAAGTAGCGATAGCTCTATAATTCTAGCACATAATGCCGTAAAATCGAGCCCAAAGAAAGCTGCCGCATCGGGAAGCAAGCTTGTTTCGGTCATTCCAGGAAGAGTATTAGCTTCGAGAACGATAAATTTTCCATTATCTCCCAAAATGATATCAACTCGAGAATAGACTTCTAACCCGAGACCACGATGAGCCGCAAGAGCTGTTTCCTGAATTTTTTTAGTGAGAGCTGGATCAATGGGTGCAGGGATAAGATGCTCACTTTTTCCTGGGGTATACTTATTTTGATAATCGTAAACTCCCTCCTGCGCCTTAATTTCAATGATCGGCAAAATATCATCTCCCAAAATTCCAACTGTTAACTCTCGTCCTGGTAAAAATTCTTCAACAAGAACTGTGTCACCATATTTGAACGAATCTTCCAAGGCCGCTGTGATAGCGGTCTCGTCATTTTTTTTAATGATGTGAACCCCTATTGTGGATCCTTCTCGAGGGGCTTTGATGACATAGGGAACCGGCATCTTAGGACGTTCCCCGCGTTGTAAAATTTCAAAAGAAGCTGTAGGAATGCCAAGTTCTAGAAAACGTTTTTTGGAAAGAATTTTGTCAAAAGCTATCCGACTTCCTTCTACTCCAGCGCCAGTATAAGGAATCCCACGCTCTTCCAAAATAGCTTGTAACGTCCCATCTTCTCCAAAAGTTCCATGAATAATATCAAAAACAATGTCGATGTTTTCTGGAACTTCAACTTTCGTTCCTTGAATATCACACACCACAACATCGGCTCCTCCCTTGCGTAAGGCCTTAGCAACGCCTTCTCCAGACCATCGAGAAACTTGAGCCTCCGCTCCAGGACCTCCCATCATCACGGCAATGCGAAGATTTTTTAAAGAAAAAGAATTCATCTATACAATTAATCACAAAGAGGACAAGGAGCACAAAATAAATTTTTGAATCACGCTGAGCGCGGAATCTGCCGGTATAAATCTAGTTATAGTGTATTGTATTGTATTAAATCTAAAAGGGCACGCCATAAACTTGCTCTTTTTCCTTAGGACTGCGTTCTCAAATCTGCTTTATCGTCAATAAATTAAAAAGGCAAGGATCGCAGCGATGCGGTAATGTGCAATTTTAGCTTTTTCAAGAGACCTTCTAAAGCACTCTAAATCTTATAGCGAAGCTGTGATCGTCTATAAGCCTCATAATCCCTTTTTGAATTTTTTGCCACTTCTGCTCTTATCAATACATTGACGTTCTCCATTTCCTGAGTTATCAGGTTAACATCTTCTTGAATCCTTGCTTTTAAAATACTCATGTAACTTAGTAATGATAAACGGGCGTGCTCTGCTATTTCTTTTATAGAGGGAAGCTCTTGGCTTTTTGGAAGTTTCTCTATTGCTATTTTTCTACCAACGAATTCTGTTTTAGCAATATGGTTTGCTTGAGGATCAAAACTGACCAATAACTCTAGTTGATCATTCATTAATTCGTTCACTTCGCGTTTTAAGGACTGAGTCGCAATTTGGCGCATCTGAAAATAAGTTAACTGGCCTTCAATCATCGTTGCTAAACTTTTTGCTGAAAATTGTATTATTTTATCATCCTCTTTTTTGTCTCTAAAAAGCAAATCGCGAGTTATCTCAATGAGCACGGCTATTTCTGGAGTTTGTTTTAAAAGCTCTAAATTTTCACTAATTCCATTAATGATATCAATCGGCCTACTCTGATCTACTCGAGCAGCTGAATATTTTGATGGAGATGATTTTTTGAGACGATGATACTCTTCAAGAGTCTGTCTTAAATCATTTAGAGCATCTTGTAGATATTGAAGATAGTTTTTTAAAAAATCTTCTTGCTCCTGGTAAAATTCAACGTACTCCAGATAATGAAGATCATATTGACTAATAATTTTTTGATGCTCTCTTCGCTCCTCAATAATCTGGGCAGCTACGCTCCCTACAATCCCGTCAATACTTATGGGAACTACTTCTTTAGCCTGAGAAGCAGGACTATTATTAGTTATATCACGAAAGGAATCTCTAGAAAAACAAGAGGTAAAATAGCCAGAGACATAGCTAAAAAATTTGTATGCTGACTTAAACATCCGTTTAAAAATCGAATAAAAAAAAGAGTCAGGCACTTCTTCTCCGGTCACATCTCTAAACTCTAAAACTGGTTCTGACACTCTCCGAGAAGCATTAAGCGAGGCTGATGTAGATTCTGTATCAATCGATTCTCTTGTTGCCACACTAATGAAATCAGGGTGATTATCAGATGAAATTTTAGATGAAAAGCTCATAACAGAATAGGCTAATTCGATTCACATGAGAGTATAGTGTATTAGAGGGTGTCTTGAAAATAGATAAAATTGATGCAGTACAAGGAGCGAGAAGCAGAGGCGAGGAGTGTATAAGTAATACTCGACGAAGGCGAGCATCACAGCGACGCAGTAATGCGCGATTTTAGCTTTTTCAAGACACCCTCTTATAGTGTATTAAATTGAAAAGGGCGCGTTAGAAG
>VHCR01000177.1 GCA_016871655.1 Verrucomicrobiota bacterium | reverse complement strand
AACGCCCCATGGAACGGATCATCACGCCGCTGCGCCAGATGAGAGCAACGATTAAAGCTGAAAGAAAAAATCATCGCCCTCCTCTTCTCGTTGGAGGAAATAAAAATCTTTTGCCGCTTAACGATTACACCCTTCCCATCGCTAGCGCTCAGCTCAAGAGCTCCTTGCTTCTCGCAGCTCTTTTTGCAAAAGGAAAAACAACAATCACTGAGCCAACAACAACCCGTGATCACACGGAGCGACTTTTTAAATCGTTTCAAATTTTTTTTGATGAAACAAAAATTGGCACTTCAAAAAAAATTTCTCTCACAGGCCCGCAGACGCCACAGGCTTGCAATATCAACATCCCGGGGGACATCTCCAGCGCTGCATTTTCGATCATCGGAGCTGCAGCGCGACCAGGATCACATCTAACAATAAAAAATGTTGGCCTCAACCCGACTCGGACTCCTTTCCTCAAAGTCCTAGAACGCATGAATAGGGGTCAGTTCCGGATAATGCATATTTTGGTGCCATACCCGGGTATGGCACCAAAATATGCATTATCCGGAACTGACCCCTTTGCTGACCCCTTTGCTGACCCCTTTGCTGACCCCTTTGCTGACCCCTTTGCTGACCCCTTTGGAGATCTTGTTGTCGAGGGGGCATTGTTGAGCGGGACGATCATTGAGGGAGATGAAATCCCCGGGCTGATTGATGAGCTTCCCATTCTTGCTGTTGCTGGCGCTTTGGCTCGAGGAACAACGATCATTCGCGATGCGCAAGAACTGCGAGTAAAAGAAACAGACCGCATTGCGGCTCTCGTTTATAATTTACGCGCGATGGGAGTCTCTGTTACTGAATATCCTGATGGGCTTGAAATCCAGGGAGGAAGCCGTTTGCAAGGCGCCTCTCTAAAAAGTTTTGGCGATCACCGCATCGCGATGGCATTCTCCATCGCGGCTCTTTTTGCAGAAGGTCCCAGTACTATTGATGATGTCAACTGCATTGCGATTTCGTATCCAGGATTTGCAGCAGATCTCAATAACATCATGCGCCACAGTTCATAATCATTACTTATTTTTCTTTGTATTCTTTCTATTTTTTGTCGCTATTATTTTTTTATGTTCATCCATCAAGTCATCACCATAGATGGCCCAGCCGCCTCAGGAAAGAGCGTCGCCGGTCAAGTCCTTGCCGAAAAGTTAGGTTATCTTTTTGTCAGCTCCGGACATTTCTATCGCGCGCTAGCATGGGCTGCAGACCGTTATAAAATCGACCTCTCGAAGTCCGAAGTCATCGCACGTTGGCTTGAACAACTTTCTTTCCAACACAAAATCATCGATAGCGAATTGCATCTTTTTATCGATGGCCAAGATGTGACCTCTCATCTCAATGACGAAGTCGTTAACAAACTTGTCTCTCCGCTCGCTGCAATTCCAGTAGTGAGAAATTTTCTCTTCACACGATTCCGCTCGCTTGCTGATCAATACGATCTCGTGATGGAAGGACGCGATATTGGATCCGTTGTTTTTCCAGAAGCAAAATATAAATTTTATCTCGATGCCTCTCCCGAAGTAAGAGCTCGCCGCCGCGCCAATCAAGGCATTATCGACAGCGTCACGCAGCGCGACCAACAAGATAGCACTCGCACCACAGCTCCTCTCGTCATCCCTGAAGGAGCCACAGTGATTGACACTTCCAACCTCACCATTTTTCAAACCCATCAAGCCATTGAGCAAATGATGGAGAAGATAAAAATCTTATCATGACTTTTATTTATTATTTTTTTTATACCCTTTCCAAAATCATCGCTCGAACGTTTTTTCATTTTCGAGTCGTTCACCCTGAACGGATGATCGAGTCAGGTCCATTGATTCTAGCAATGAATCATCAAAGTTATTTTGATCCACCCCTTGCAGGCATCTGCTCTAAGCGCGCAGTCTATTACCTCGCTCGCAAAACATTGTCGTCGCTTCCTTTTTTTGGACGACTGCTTCCTGATTTCAACGTCATCCCCATCGATCGCGATGGAAATGATCCCTCTTCATTAAAAAACATCATCCGCCTCTTGCGCGCTGGCAACGGCATCGTCCTCTTTCCTGAGGGAACGCGCTCTCCTGATGGAAATTTACAAAAAGCGCGCTCGGGCATCGGCCTCATCATTGCAAAAACAAAATCACCTGTCCTTCCGATGCGCGTCTTTGGAGCCCATGAAGCATTCCCAAAAAATTCTAAAAAAATTCACTTCAATCAAATCACCGTTGTTCTTGGACATCCGATTTATTTTTCTGAAAAAGAACTGACACCCACTCGTGGACACGAGCGCGAACTTTATCAAAACCTTTCTAATCGTGTAATGAACGCTATTGCTGAATTGCAATTACCGCATTAAACTTTTATTATAAAAACATGCATTCTTCCGACGCCATCATCATTCGCGACCTCGTCAAAAACTATGGAGATCGTCGTGCGCTTGATCATCTCACACTTAACATAAAACGGGGCGAGATCTTCTGTTTGCTTGGCCCCAACGGCGGCGGCAAGAGTACTCTCTTTCGAATTTTAAGTACATTGATGCAACCTGATCATGGCGAAGCCGAGGTTGCAGGTCACTCTGTGACGAGAGAATCTGCCGCAGTGCGCGCTAAGATCGGGGTCGTCTTTCAGGCTCCCAGCCTTGATGGAAAGCTGACGGTCCGTGAAAACTTGCTTTGCGGCGGAGCGATGTATGGATTACGAGGAAAAGAATTAGAACAACGTTTGTTCGATGCTATCGGCGTTATTCAACTCGAGGAACGCCTGAACGATCGCGTTGAAACTTTATCTGGAGGATTACAACGCCGCACTGAAATCGCAAAATGCCTTCTCATTCGCCCCGAAGTTCTTTTGCTCGATGAGCCCTCCACCGGCTTGGATCCTGCTGCCCGTCTTGATCTGTGGGCTGCCCTAGAAAATTTGCGTCGCGATCGTGGCGTCACTGCTCTCTGCACCACTCACTTGATGGAAGAAGCTGCACGCGCGGATCGTGTCGGCATCATGAACGCCGGACAACTAGTTGCACTTGGCACTCCAACAGAGTTGACTACTGCTTTGGGAGGCGATGTCTTGAGCCTTTCGGTGCGCAACGGCGCCGACCAATTAGCTCAACGCATCAATCAACATCATAATATTGTTGCTGCTGTCGTGGAGGGAGAAGTTCGCATTGAGCATCCACAAGCTTATGAACTCGCGGCACGACTAGCTGCACAATACGCTGACGAAATTACCGGCATCCGCGTCGCACGTCCAACGCTTGAAGATGTCTTTGTCGCTCGCACAGGACGACTTTTTGGCGAATAAGAAAATGAATCGACAAAAAATTTTAACACAAAGAACACAAGGAAAAACAAAGAGCACAAAAAAGAAAAATAATTCCCTTTCAAAGTTTTTTTATACCAATGACGGATGAATTTTAGGAAAATTATACGCAGGAATTTTTAGCGCTAGCAAGGCGTCAGAGCGTGCTGCTACCGAGGTAACAGTAGCGATGACAACGCTGCTAGCGCTAAAAATAACAAGTAGAAATTCCTAAAATTCATTCGCCATTGGTATATAATCTCTCCGTTCTTTATGTTTAAATTTTATTGTTTTTAATCTATATGAAATTTCTTTGGACCCCTGTAAAAGCCCTCTGGTGGCGTGATGTCATTCGCTTTTTGCGTCAACGTAATCGCATCATCGGCGCACTCGCAACACCCCTTGTTTTTTGGCTTCTTGTCGGATCAGGCTTTGGACCTTCGTTTCATAATACCGGAGGAAATGAAACGTATCTGGCCTATTTTTTCCCAGGAACGATTGTCTTGATCATGCTCTTCACTGCGATTTTCTCAACGATCTCCGTCATTCCCGCTCGGCGCGAAGGC